>NZ_JBSFUU010000135.1:0-16036 GCF_053591955.1 Streptomyces sp. NPDC002845
CGGACCGTCGTGCCGTTCTTGTTCTTCCGCTGGGTGGTCCGCAAGTACATGCCCACAGCATCAACGATCACAGCAAGAAGATCAATGCCTCAGGGGGTAGGCGTGTGCCCACACGTTTCACGCGCCGCGCGTACACCGCAACACCGTGACCTGCGCAGACACCGATCGACGGACCCGTACGTGCCTACGAACTGCGGAACTCAGGCATTCCGCACGTGACTGTGGCCGACGCGGGCAGGACACCGCGCACCTGGCAGGTGCAGCAAACCGACCGAGCCCGAGAGCCGCTCCGGACGGCGAAGTGGCAGATCAGAAGCCTTCTCGGTACTCCCAACGTCAGCCGTGCCCAACAAGCCCATGAAAGGGCGAGGCTAGTGACGCGCCATCCTGAAACGGCACGGCCCTACACCCGGTCGCGCCTGAGAGTCGTCTCGCCGAGCCCGAGGGCCATGCTGCCCATGAGCTGACGAGCGAAGTCCTCCAGGATCGAGGGGTTGGTAGCGAAGAACTCCATGACCCGCTCGGTTCGCTGCTCAGGCGAAAGCTCTTTCAGTTCCTGCTGCCATGCCAGGGTGGCAGCACCGCCATCCTCGACCTCGGCATTCACGATGAGGCTCCAGAGCGCCTGCTGGGCGTCCTCACGAGCGAGCCAAGTCATGAACATCTGCTGGAACTGCTCGCTCGTCACAGTGACCTTCGGGTCGCTGGGCGCGGTGGCCACATCTTGGGAAGGCGCGTCAGCCTCGACCCCCGGGACAGCAACAGGAGGTGTCGTCGTGACCCCGGCCCGCAAGGCCTTCTTCTGGGCTCTGCGGGCCTGCTGCTTCCGCACCAAGGCTTTGCGCTTGGCAACGAGGACCGGCACGGTCTGGGTGTGCCACCAGTGGGCAACGAGAGGTTTTGCGATTTCTACGAGACCACCGATGATCTGGCCCGCGATGTCAACCATGGCCTGTTGGCCGGGGGTGAGCTGAGGACGCTGATCCTCCACGTACTCGGTGACGTAGACGATCTCGGGCTTGTCTGCGAAACCTGACTCGTCTTCGGCCTTCAGGCGGATCTCGACGTGCTCCGGTCCCTTGGCACTCGTCTTGGGAGTGAACCCACGACTCCAGCCTTCGCTCTTCCGCGAGTCGGTGAGACGCTCGCCCTTGGGGACGCGAACAACTGCGTCGACCTCGTCGTACTCCTGCTCCTCGGCCATGCGTCCTCGTCACTGCTCGGGTCTTCCTCGGCGCTCGGTCGACGAGGATGTCGCGGTAGTAGAACCTCACCCATAACCGTAGCTGTAGCGTCCGACGATTCGGCAGGTTCGGCGAGCATCGCATCAGCCGCCACAGAGCCGCAGGTCCAAGGTTGTCACCAGTCCCCTTGCCGGATCCGCTCGGCGGACACGATCCCGTAGACGTACCGCCCAGAACGTTCGGGGCATCGTGGAATCTCCGACGGCCCCGCGATCGGCCATGCCTCCAGCGCTGACCTGATCTCGTGCCACTGCACGTTGCGCCGGCTCTCGACGATGACCAGGGTGTAGCGGCTGGTCCGGTAGGTGAAGGACTTGCCGGTCTTCGTGTAGAAGACCTCTCCCTGGTGCTCCTCGATCCGAGGCCTCGCCGTCTCCATGTTGGGACCGACCGGCACCGGCTCGGGCGGAGGTGGCACTGGATGCCCTGCCCACCGGAGCCGTTCCTCCGGCGTTGGCTCCCGGCTACTCCGACGCCAGGATGCACTCCCTCGCACGGTAATCGAAGTGACCGCCAGCTCTGTTCCGTCCGGCAGCACCCCACGGCCAGGCTCTCGGTAAGGCTCCGAAATCGTGATGTCACGCCGCTCATAGCCGAGCCTGCTGGCAACTGACTCCAGGGTCCCCATCTGAGTGTTCCCGACGTACGACCACTGGTCCTCGCTCGCATCGTCCGAGAACTCCACGACGCCGACAAGGTAGACCCCGTCCTCGTTCGGGTCGCCGAAGAGCTGCCGCAAGCGGTCGGGTTCAATGTCGCCCGTCATCTATCCGTCCACCCCTGCGTCGCCGTTATCAGATTTTCCGTCGAGCAACCCAATCACAGTCTCCTTGGCTTGCGGCTGAGTCGCGTGCTGTGCCATGCGGGACCCGATCACGGCCACCCTGCTGAGCACCTCGGCGGCTTCCTTGAGTGTGGTTGAGGGCGGCAGCACGAAGCGCGCGCCGAACTCGACCTCACCGCTGAGCTTGGCCTGCCCCTCGCCGTAGCCATTGCCGAGGAACGCTGGAGCGCCGAGTTCCTTGAGTCGAGCCACGCCATCCTTCTCCCACTGCAACGTCTTGCGCGGCGGATGGGGTCTCCACGGAATCCAGTCCTCTTGGGCGAGGTACTCCTGCCAGAGCAGCGCCAGGTGATCCCAGTCGTAGGCCTTGGAGGAGGTGACTTGCTGCTGCACGAGGAAGAAGCGGAAGTCGACCCCACGAAGCCCGCTGCTCTCGACGAGATTGCCAACGTCCTGAGTCGGCAAGCTCTCGGTGGCTTCCCAGCGGACGGTGTAACCGCTGCCCGGAATCGGGGCGTCCACGATCGCGACGTACAGGCCACCGGAGCCGATCTCCTGGATGGACTTCGATGAGCCGCCGGGCAAGGCGACGTTGTCGTACATATAGGCAGCACGAAGCTGGAGGGCGAGGTACAGGTCGATACCGTCGATCTGATTCCAGACGGTGTCGCCATCCACTTCCGGCACCTGGGACTCGATGTGGCTCGTCCAGGCTGTGGCGGTCGTCGCGGCCCACGGCACCGGGGACGAGGCGAAGGGAGCGATGATCTCCTCCCAGGTGAGGTTCTGCCAGTCCTGGGCATGGGTGGTGTCGAGGCGGATGCGCTGAAGCGAGACCGCCACGAACTGGCAGTCGTCTCGGTCCTCCTCGGCGACGTATTTGTAGTACCGCTCCAGCTGTTCAATTCCGAGGCCGGCAAGCAGCTTCACTTCGACGACAGCGACAACCTGACCGTTCGCCTCCACCACCAGGTCGGGTCGATCCGATGCCTTCCGGCCCCGCGACTTCGAGACCTCCCGACGAATCTGGAGCGGGCCAACAGCCTCGATCCCGAGCACGGAGCGGGTGATCGCCTGGTCGGCATTCATGAGGGTGGCGAGCAGATCGCTCCACGCGTTCTCGCTGTTGATCGAGAGCAGGAAGCGAAGATCCGGGAGACTGCTCACTCGCTGTCCTCTCCCAGCTCCGCGTCGATGTTGAGCACGCGGATCCCGGACTGCGACTGCGCGAGCAGCACCGCAGCGTTCTCGGCAAGGCGACGGGCGGACTTGAGCCGCAGGTCCAGCTCGACATCGTCACCCCAGCGGGCTGACGTGGCGATGGCGAATTCGATCGAACCACAGGACTCCAAGTGGCCGACGATCTCCTTGTGGATGCGGCGGCTGGTGCGCTGACGAGAGCGATCCGTCTTGGCGTTGCGGTAGTTGCTCGCTCGCCTGGCCAGCTCCACGGACTCCCCGATGTAGAGCACGCGGATGCCGTCGTCGTCCGCACCGAAATCGTAGCGGTAGAGCCCTGGCACTCGCGGGAGTCCGGGAAACCTCGGCAGGCCGGCGTCGTCCAGCGTGATCGGGCCGGCGCTCAGCCACGAGAACGCAACACGGACGTCGAGCGCCTCCAGTTCCTTGAGCTGGGACTCGTCGAAAGACCCACGACGAGACGCGCCGGTCAGCTTCGGGACCGAGCCGTTCTCGGTGGCCGAGGATCCGGCACCGATCAAGAACCCGAGGTTCTGCAGCCACCGCCGAGAGTCATGCGACTGAAACCGGCTGCGCTTGGCACCTGTCGCAAGGGAGATGACCTGCTTGACCGGCCAACGCACACGATCTACTTCGACCCAGTACTCGCGGATCTCCTCGGGCACGTGACCAGCAAGACGCCCACGAACAAGCGTGGGTGTCAGCTCGAAGGATTCGCCATCGAGGGTGAACTGCATGGAATGGAGGTTAGCTTCGATCGTTCACGAGTCCTCGTCAGTTCGCTGACGGGGACTCTGTGCGTGTGGGGTGCGGCTTTTCCGGGGGTGGGGCAGGCTGATGGCCCGGTTGTCGCCTGGGGTGGGCGCCGGGTTCCACTCCCGGGGTGGTCGTGCGGGTTGTTGGGACGGTCGAATTGGCTGGTCAGCCGGGGTTCGGGAGGGTCTGGAGCCGGTTCATGGCGCTGGTGATCACGGGCGTCCATGGCCATGGAGTGGGCAGACGCAGTCAGTGGCGGCGGCTGGTGTTCACGAACTGGGCGGCGGAGAACAGCCGCAGGCGGAGCTTCTTGGTTTTCCAGCGGCGGGTTTTGCCGGTCAGGGTGAGCATCGGCATCCATGCGAGGAGGTCGAGGGCGAGGAAGACGATCTCCAGCCAGATCCGGTTCTGGGCGGTGTCGTGCAGGGGCAGGTTGCCCTGGGCCCTGGACCGCAGCCCAGGGGCGCTGCGGACCTTCACCACCGTCTTCGGCACGCCGAGCATGTCCGTCGCCCAGTTCACCGCGACCCATGCCGCCCACGTTCAGATCACCGATCTTCGGGATCTTCTCCCCGCGTCCGTCGCAGCCTTAAGGGGCCAGCCACCGTCATTCCATGGTGGCCAGCCCCCTACATGTTCGCCGTCGGGAGGCTCAGGCGAGAGTGCTGTTGATGGCAGTGAAGAGCTGCTCGAAGCGGCTCAGCGTCGTCTCGGAGAGTCCGGGTAGCAGGGCGTCCCGCTTGCGGAGTAGCACGTCGGCAGGGCGGCCGTGTTCGGTGAACGGAGCTCCGGTTGCCCGGGTGATGCGGGCGATGATGCGGTCGTTGCCGTTGAGGTCGCTGACCTTGAGTTTGGTGCCGAAGGCTGCGTTGTACAGCTTGACGTAGTCGCCCGGGGAGAACAGGTCCTCGATGTCACTGTCCTTGACGCCGTCGCTGAACGCGTCCGTGAGCAGGAGCCGTTTGGGGGATAGCAGGCCCTTGTTTGTGAGCGTCTTGAGCTTGGCGACTCCGGCCGGGGTACTGTCGATGAGGACTGTCGCTTGGAGGTTGGTGCCGATGAGGGCGACGAAGGCGGGAATGTTGGTGGCGCCGCCGGCGGGCAGAATGCGCCAGCGGTCATCGAGGTGCGTGCGGCCCGCCTCTTTGAGGAAGTCGCTGATCAGTGTGAGGTAGGTGAATCTTTCTCGGTAACGTTTCGTGACGGTTCGTGATCTTCGGTCAGACGGTGCGGCCGTGTTCCAGCTGGAGCAGGACGAGGGCGGCTCGGGCGATTCGGGTGATGCCGCTGGGGTCGAGGCTGACCCGGCGCAGGGCCTTGAAGGTGACCTTGAGCAGGGCGTTGGCCCGCTCGGCGACCGCGTGGACGCCTCGGATGACCGAGTTGAACGCCTGCCGCTCGTCATCGAGTTCGCTGCCCTTGGGCTTCTTGACCGGGTGGCGGAAGCCGTCGCCGGCGTTCTCGTAGCCGAGGTCGGTCAGGGTGGGAATGTCCAGGGTGGATGCGAGCCGGTTGAGGGCGTCGACGAGGCCGTGGGTACGGGCGCAGGTGGTGTCATGCTCGCGGCCGGGGCGGACCGGGGAGACCCAGATCGGCCAGCCGTCGGGGGCGGAGATGACCTGGACGTTGCCGCCGTGGTGCTTGTGCTTCCCGGACCACCAGAGGTCGGCGCCTTTGGGGCCGGGGGCGGCGACGCGGTCAGTACGGATGACGGTGCCGTCCAGGTTGAGATGGGTGTAGCCGGCGGCCGCCGCCCGTTCCAGCGCGGTGGACAGATCCGGGGCGTGGTCGGCGAGCACGGTCAGCCCTTCGTGCAAGTAGCGGTACGCGGTGGGCACCGAAACCCCGTTGTCCCGGGCGAGTTGGGCCAGCCGGGTCCCGTCGACGAACCACCGCAGCACCAGGACACCCTGCTTGAAGACGCCCAGAGCGCGGGTCCGCCTGCGGGTGCCGAGCCGTTCGCGGTGCAGGCGCAAGAGTTGGGCGAGAGCCTCGGCGGTCTCCCTGCCGACGTCGAGTGTTGCGGTGTAGGTGATACTGGTCAACGCGTGAAGCCTCTGGGTTCCGGAACGTGATCTTCGCAGACCTGTTCCTACCAGGGGCTTCTCGCGTATCTGATGCCGGGTCAAGCCCGTCTGATGGCTCGCCAGCCAGGAAGATCGCGGATCTGTCGGACGGGCGGCCTGGCCAATACTCTGAACCCTCCGCACTGCCTGGGGAGAGTCATGACAAGTAGGTTCACTGAGTTGGCCGTTGACTGCCACGATCCTGAGAGGCTCGCGGCCTTCTGGTGCGAGGTCCTGGACTTCAAGGTGATCGACCGGAGCGAGGGCAAGGTCGAGATCGGCTCCTGGGTGCCGGCCGTCGAGGATGTTCGGGCCCGTCAGATGCCGCCCACCCTGCTCTTCATACAGGTGCCCGAGGGCAAGACCGTGAAGAACCGGCTTCACCTCGACGTCAGTCCAATCGACGGCAGCACCGAGGACGAGGTGACCAGATTGCTCGGCCTCGGCGCCACCAAGACGGATGTGGGCCAGGGGTCAGACCGAAACTGGGTAGTCATGGCAGACCCCGAGGGCAACGAGTTCGACGTCCTACGCACCCTGGCACCGCAGACCTAGGCCGCGAGCGGGCACCCGCACCCCGTCACACACCGCAACCGTTACGTTGCCGAGAAGACCTCGGTGTAGTCGCTGGTTCCTTCGACCAGAAGGTTGTCGGGGCCAACGAAGAGGTTCTGGGCGATGTCATAGCCAAGAGCGGCTTGGAGCGGGAAGAGCGAGTCGTCGGTGACGGAGAGGACTTCGTCAGTGACGACAGCGCCGGTATCCGGCCCGCGGTCTTCGACGATCCTGACGCGGTCGAGTCGGGCCGTTTCGACCATGAACGGCGAGTGGGTGGTGTAGATGACCTGGGCGACGGGAGCGAGGCGCTCGTTGATGAAGCGCAGGAAGTCGGCCTGTGCGCGGCCGTGCAGGCTCAGTCCTGGTTCGTCCAGTAGGACGACGACACCGTGCGGGTAGTTCTCGAACTCGGAGAAGGCTGCGAGGAAGCTGAAGAACCACTGGAAGCCGGTGGAGCGGGCGGAGAAGTTGTTGGTGAACCCGTGGCGGCGGTCCCTGACACGGATGTCGAGGTGGCTGGCGATGGCCTGCTGTCCGTTCGGGTGCTGGACGGTGGTCTTGTCCAGGTCGATCTCCACTGACAGGTCCGGGTTCTGCTTCCAGTATTCGAAGACCTGTTGGGTGATGTCGTTGCCTACCGCTTCGAGTTCGGCCTTGCGCTCTTCGAAGTCCTCGGTCGACAGCGCTCCGGCCGTGGTGCTGGCGAGTTCCAGCAAGGCCCGGGCAGTCTGCATTGAGGAGGCACCGGGCTCTTCTTCCTGGCCGTTGAGGTCCGTCAGAGCGATCCGGCCGGGAAGGTTTTGGTAGTTGCTGAAGTAGAAGAACTTCGGCTCGCGGTCGCGCAGGATGCGTACCGCCCGGTGCCAGGCAGTCGCGCAGTCGGCCAACCGCTGGCGTGCCGCCCTGGTGAAAAGATCGATGTCCTGTGCGGTGTAGTCGGAGTCTTCCGCAGCTTCAAGGTTGTCGGCTTGCTCCAGGGCCGCAGCCAGGCTCCGGGTTCCAAGAACGCTGCGCAGCGCGGGCGCCACTTCCTCATCGCTGTAGAGGTTCTCCAGAGCCGCACTCTCGTCGACGTGCAAGATGACTATGTGTCGTCCCTCGTAGGGGATGGACCGTGAGTACGAGCGCCCCTTGACCACATCGGGCCCGAGCGCATCGGCAACAGCTTTCAGGTCCTCATCGTCCAGCGTGAACGTACAGGTGATTGGCTTGGCGTCGTTGATCTCCCCCGAGCGGGTGTCCTTAACCTTCCGCCACCGCGGATAGTCCTGCCCCAGGGCGAAGGAGTGCTCTGGGTACACAGGGTGGAAGCGGTAGATCGCCGACAGCAGCGCTGTCTTCCCACTCTCGTTCTTGCCGACCAGTGCCGTGACGTCCGGCGCGATATCAACATCGCCGCTGTCAACGATGTTACGAAAGAGACGACTTCGTACCTGAGTGAGCTGCATCCGACCAGTCTGCCCTGCCCCACTGACAACCCCTGGTCCTCCGCATAGCGAACCGGGACGGACGGACCACCGCGCTCGCCACCCAGGGCGACGTCGCTGGCCCGGTTGCCGCCAGTCCCGCCCGAGCTCCCGGAGTTTCGCGGATACTTAAGACCCAGCCCGGCGGCCTACTCGGCGTCCGGGAAACCGCCGCGATTCTCCTGCCCGTAGCGTTCCATCGCAGCCCGAAACCCCGGGAGGTGCTCGTCGTCAAGGTAGTAGCCGCCGGTCTTCGACCAGCCCTTGGACGGGTCCGGGGTAGTCGGGCGCAGCGGGTTCGGGATGTCCGGCGACCACCAACCCGCCTTCGCCCCGCGTGTGATTGCCTTCGTCAGGGCGGCCGACGGGCCACGGAGCGCGTTGTCTCCCCACTTCTCCCGGTAGGCGTGAGCGTCCAGCCAGCCGTCACCCTTCACCAACTGGCTCAGTAGCAGCACCACGCGGATGTTGCTGTTGCGGAGCAGTCGGTACGCGCGGTCCTGGGTCCACTCGGTGTCTGCGGGCTCCGTGGCGATTTCGACGCCCGCAGCTCCGGCGAACGACTGCAAGACCTCGCGAACGAAGTCCTCCGATGCACCCTTCATGGTGATCGTCAGGTCCATCTGTGCCCCCTCCAGCGAATAACACCTCAATGGCCTGTGAATCAGCCGGGCTCACAGAATGTCAGTTAGACGACTGTGAATCAACATCAAAACCACGGTCATTCATTGGTGATTAGTGATGGGTCTCCAACGATGGGGGCAGTCGACCACGCTGAACAGGTGGGCGCTCACCGACTCAGAGCCATGTGGCCCAGGCGAGCGTATGCCTTGAATGCGCTCTGTTGCGGGGCCGGTTGAGATCTTTAGGCTCTGCTCATGTCGAAGCAGAAGCGGGGCAGGAAGCACCGGATGCCGCAGAAGAGGGTCCCCCGTCCCTCGGTGCCGCGTCAGCGTGCGGCGGTTGAGGTGTTGCCGGGGGGCGGGTTGCCGCTGCGGGGGAACCTGGAGGTGGCGGCGCGGATGCTGGAGCACGCGAAGCCCGACCAACTGGTGGAACTGGTGCTGCCGTATCCGTGGGTGGCCCTCGCCGACGGCCGCGTCCCGGCGAACATCTGCGTGGACGCGTGCATGACGCTGCGCAACGCCTACGGTCAGCTGGGGGTGCGGGCCGAACTGCTGCCGGTCGACCTGGCGATCCAGAACCAGGACGGTGGCGGGATGCGCTACGGCTCGCTCACGCCGAGTTGGACGGGGACCTCCTGGAACGGACACTGCGTGCTGGTGCTGCCGGACTCCGGGCGGTTCGTGGACGCCACGGTGGAACAGTTCGACGAAGTCCGTGAGATCGGCATGGGCCCGATGGTCGGCAAGGTGGCGTTGGCGACCGATGGCGACGGCTCGCTGGTGGAGCCGGGGGTGCAGGTCGTGCTCCAGCGCGGGGACCTGCTGCTGACCTACACGGTCGCCGGGCCCCAGGCACTGACCTCCATCGTGGAACACCCGGAAGCGGTGGCGCACGCCGACGGCCACCGGCGCACCGGGGTGAACGTCGCTTCCTACACCCTGGCCGCCCTGCGCGGCGAGGGTGTGCGCGGCCGGGCGATGCAGACTCCCTATCCCAGGCTGCGGGCCCTGCTGAGGGCGGTCGGGGACGCCCCGTACGAGGCGGACGAAGCCGGGGACGTGCGGTTTCGCCTGCCCGATCAGAGCCAGGAGCGATGGCTGCGGCTGGACGAGATCCCGCTGCCGCCGGCTGTCCCGGCAGCCTGGCCGCGCGCGTAGGCGCGAGCCGTACTCGCTGCGAGCCGGAATCGTGCTGTGGGCCGCCCGTCGTGCTGCCGTGGTCAGAACGGGTGGGTCGCGGCGGGAGCCGGTCCCTGGGCCTGGCCGGTGTCCGTGGTGGCGGGGCGGGGTGCGGGGGCGGTGCCGCCGGGCTGGTAGGTCTTGGTGACGGCCGCCTTCGCGTACGTCAGGGAGGCGGCGATCTCCTCGGCCTCGATCTCGACGACGGTGCGGCGGACGCCTTCCTTGTCGTCGAAGGTGCGCTGCTTGAGGCGGCCGGTGACGATGACCCGGGCGCCCTTGGTGAGGGACTGGGCGGCGTTCTCGGCGGCCTGGCGCCAGATCGAGCAGCGCAGAAACAGCGGTTCCCCGTCGACGAATTCGTTGCGCTCGCGGTCGAAGACACGTGGGGTGGATGCGATCGTGAACCCGGTGACGGACAGTCCCGAATTGGTGTGCCGCAGTTCCGGGTCGGCGGTCAGGTTGCCCACCACAGTCACCAGCGTCTCGCCCGCCATGACCACCGCCCCTTCACCTGCCGCACCTTGGTTGAGCCCACCGTATCCGCGGGCGCTGACAGTTCAGCCGAACCGGTGGCCGCAGTCAGCCACCGCACGCGATCATGACGGTATCTGCTGCCGCCGGCGCCCCTTGTGCTCATCCGCCCGCATCTCGCCGGGCCATTGCTGTGCATTCACTCGTTCAGCCCAACCGCACGGCAGGACTGAGCCACGACCGGGCGAAACGCCTCACGGTAGCGAACGCCCCGACAGGACGAGCAGCTCAGCCCCTCGCGTTGAGGGTGCTTTCCGGGAAGCGATGCGTAGGGCCTCCTGGCTCGGGCAGGGTGTCCCCCGTGTCCACGTACGAAACCTTCCTTGCCCGGCTCGGGCACGAGCCGACCGCCACCGACTGCGAGCAGTGGGCCCGCGACCACGCCGCTGATCCGGACGCGTCGCGCGCCCTGATCGACGCCGGCTGGCACCGGGCCCGTCGCGAGCACGACCCCAACCGCGCTCTTGCCCTCTTCCGCCAGGCCCGGGAGGGGGACGGGCCCAGCCGGAGGGATGCGTACGTCGGCGTCATCGAGCAGCTCTACGCGCTCGGCCACCACGACGAGGGCGACACCGAACGGGACGCACTGCGCGCCGAACTGGATGCGGCCCAGACGGCGGACCTGCGGATCTACCACGACATGGTGGAACTGCTCATCGACACCGGCACGTTGGAGGCGGCGCTGGTCTGGTGCGAGGCAGCCCTGGCCCACACCGGAGCCGCGCAGGACACCGAGAACGCCGGTGCGCAGCGGCATTCTCTCCATCTCAGCCGCAGTTTCCTGCACGAGGAGCTCGGCATGGAGCCCGATGCGCAGGACCTGGCCGCCGAAGCCGTCGCTCAACAGGAGTTGGACGAGTTCGGCAGACTGCTGCGGGAAACCGTCCAGTCGCTGCCGGGCGGCCCTCAACTCCTGCCTGACGATGACGGACCCTACGACGGCATCGTGCTGCGCTGGAGCCGCGCGGAGTTCCCCGCCGTGCGCGCACGGTGGCCCGAGACGACCGAGGCGTACACGGACGACTACGACACCTACGCAGCCCGCCTCCAGAACGAGGCCCGCGCCTACAGCGATGCCGGCGCCGTACACGTCCGCCTGGTCACCGCCGACCTCGCCGACTACGGGACGTACGCACAACGCACCGGATGCGATCCCGCCGCCCCCGAAACCCGCCAGGCATACGGGCCGTGGCGGGCCGAGACCACCCCCGAGGCGGCTGTGCTCTGGCCGCCGCCGCGCAACGGCCCGTGCTGGTGCGAGTCGGGGAAGAAGTTCAAGAAGTGCTGCGGCACGCCCGCGCGGAACTGACCGGCCATGACCGAACAGACGCGTGCCGTACGCGCGCAGGAACCGGGCCCGGCGTGCGCGTCCGCGCCGCGCGGGACGTCCATGATGCCGGACATGGACGTGTGGGAGGACCCGGCCGAGCTCCGCATCCGGCTGGATGTGGCGCTGGAGGAGAACGCGGCACTGCGCGGGGAGAACACGCGCCTGCGCGCCATGCTGGGACCGGCCGCCGCACAGGTGCCCTCCTGGGACGACCCGCCATCACCCCAGACGACGGCTCAGGCCGCCCCCACGGACTTCGGCCCGCCGATGCGGTCCCCATCCGGCCTGCCTCACGCCGACGCCCGCTCCACGGTGGAGGCCAAACTCGCTTTGTTCAAGGCCCTGTTCACGGGCCGCACGGACGTCTACGCGCGCCGCTGGGTCGCGAAGTCCACGTCCGGGAAGACGGGCTGGAGCCCGGCGGAGACCAAGCGTCCGTGGGAGCGACGTGCCGGGGAGGAACGCGAGCTGCTGCCGCTCACCGACCAGGTCCTCATCGAGCACCTCAGCCGCCCGAAGCCCGGACATGATCAGGAGCACGTCGGCCTGTATCCGCTGCTCACCGACGACACCTGCCGGCTGCTGGCCTGCGACTTCGACGACAAGGACTGGCGCGGGGACGCTGCCGCTTACCATCAGGCGTGCTGGGCGGCCGGAGTCCCGGCGTATGCGGAGGTCTCCCGGTCCGGCGAGGGCGCCCACGTGTGGACGTTCTTTACCGAACCCATCCCCGCCGGTTTTGCCCGGCAGCTGGGCGCCGCACTGCTGCGGGACGCCATGACCGCACGCGAGCGGATGTCCCTGGCCAGCTTCGACCGGTTCTTCCCCGCCCAGGACCTGCTGCCGACCAAGTCCTCCGGTAACGGCAGTTTCGGCAACCTGATCGCCCTGCCGCTCAACGGCGACTGCCGCGAGCGCGGCACCACCCTCTTCTGCGATCCGGCGACCTGGACGCCCTACCCCGACCAGTTCGCCCACCTCTCCCAGATCCAACGCCTGGGGCGAGGCGAGGTCGAGGCACTGGTGGACACGATGGCGCCGGTCACGGTCGGCCCGGCGGCCACACTCGAGAGGATGCCGCCGAAGCCGCGGCGCTCCGCGCTCGGCACGGCTCCCGAAGTAGTACGGGCCCGGCTGGGGGCCATGCTTGCCATCGCCACCACGGGGCTGCCCGCCCCGCTCCTAGCGGCGCTCAAGCACCTGGCGAGCCTGCACAACCCGGACTTCTACAAGAAGCAGAAGATGCGCTACTCCACGTTCGGGACACCCCGGTTCGTGATGTGCTTCGACGCGAGCGACCCCGACTGGCTGCGTATCCCCAGAGGACTGGCCGACGAAGCGACCAAGCTCATCGCCTCGGCAGGCGGAGACCTGCGTATCGACGACGACCTGCCCACGTACGAGGCGATCACCGCGCGCTTCACCGGTGAACTCACCCCGGTGCAGGCCAAAGCAGTCGACACGATGCCCCCGCACATGACCGGCGTACTCGTGGCCCCGCCAGGCACCGGCAAGACCGTGATGGCCTGCGCTCTGATCGCCGAGACCGCACAGCCGACCGCGATCATCGTGAACAAGGCCGAACTCCTCGTCCAGTGGGGTGAACGCCTGGCCACCTTCCTCGACCTGGGCGAGAAGGAAGTCGGCTCACTGGGCGGCGGCAAGGACCGCCGCGGCGGCGTGGTCGACCTGGTGATGCTCCAGTCCCTCGCCCACCGCGACGCCCCCGACCAACTCCTGGACAGCTACGGCCTAGTGATCGTGGACGAGTGTCACGCCATCGGCGCCCCCGCCGCCGTGGCAGCGGTGAACAGAGCCGCCGTGCGCCGCTGGGTGGGCCTGTCCGCCACCCCCTACCGCGCCGACCAGATGGACGCGCTCATCACCATGCAGTGCGGCCCCGTCCGCCACGAGATCGCCGACCAGACCACCTTCACCAAGCACCTGATCGTCCACCCCACCGCCTTCACCACCGAGGAGACCGGCGACGACGGCGTCTCCTTCCAGGCTCTGTACGGAGAACTCGCCGCCGACGAGGAACGCAACGCCCGCATCGCCGCGGACATCGCCGACGCCGCCCGCCGCGGCCGCCACAGCCTCGCCCTCAGCAACCGCCTCGAACACCTCGACCGTCTCGCCGAAGCCCTCCACCATCACGGCATCCACCCGATGCTCCTGCACGGCCGGCTCAGCGCGGCCGAGCGCGCCGAGGTCCGCACCGCCCTCGACTCTCAAGACACTGGCCCGACCGTGCTCCTGGCCATCGACAAGGTCGCCGGCGAAGGCTTCGACGCGGCCCGCCTCGACTGCCTCTTCCTGACCAGTCCGTTCCGCTTCAAAGGCAAGAGCATCCAACAAGTCGGCCGCGTCATGCGCGAGTTGGAAACGGGCAAGACCGATGTCGAGGTCCATGACTACGTCGACGTGGCCGTCTCCCGTCTGGAGAGCATGCACCACCATCGGCGCCGCGTTCTGGCCCGCCGAGGTTTCACCACCCGTACCGCCACCGGCCCCTCTGCCACCAAGGTCCCCACGCCGCAGGACGACGCCCCGCCCGTCCGCGACCTCCCTGAAGGGAAGCCGACAGTCGCCGAAGTCCGTTCCTGGGCCCGCGACAACGGCCACACCGTCCCCGACCGAGGACGTCTCCGCGCCGACATCTGGACCGCCTGGCACACGGCCCATCCGATCTGACATGCAGGCCGAACGTCATGGAATGCGGATCACGGAGCTGTCACTACTCGCAGTGACCACACTCGATTTCCTAGTGCTGGTTTCTGCTCATGATCAGCCGGCACGCGCAGTGCTCATCGCACGCGGATTCCGTCGTTCCCGCAGGAACTCGTGCTCACGATCACGCGCTCCCTACACCGGGACCGGGCATTCGCCAAAAGTCCCGCATATGCGTTGAGCTGGGCGTTCGCCAGACGGTCGTGATCTTCGTCAGGCTGTGTCGTGGTACTCGTGGATGAGTCCGCTGAGGACGTCGTGGCGCTGGATGTGCTGGGCGGGGAAGGGGATGACGTCCGGATCGTCGGCTGGGGCGCGAAGGTGCAGGGCCCGGTGCGGCCTTCCGGAGTTGTAGTGCTCGGCGTATTCGGCGAGGACACGCCGTGCGTGTTGCTCGTTGTAGATCGGCATCCGGTCGGTGCACTCGGCCCGCACGCTGCGGATGAACCTCTCCACGTGGGCGTTCTCTTATCCGCGGTGTCTGTGGCGCGCTCTTCAGGATCTCGATGCCGTCGGCGGTGAAGACGGCGTCGAACGCCTGGGTGTAGCGGCTGTCGCGGTCGCGTAGCAGGTGGCGGAAGCCGGCGGCGCGGTCTGCGAGGTTGGCGAGGAGGTTCCTCGAGAGCTGGGTGGCCCAGGCTGTGGTCGGGTGGGCGGTGACGCCGAGGATGTGCACGGTGCGGGTGCCGGCCTCCATGACCACGAAGGCGTACAGCCTGCTCAGGCCCGCGGTGTCCACGTGGAAGAAGTCGGCGGCGAGCAGGCCGGAGGCCTGGGCGCGTACGAACTCGCGCCAGGTCGGGGCGGAGCGGCTTCGTCTGGGTGCGGGGCCGAGGCCGGCGCTGCGCAGGATGCGTCGGATGGTGGAGGCGCCGACGCGGTGGCCCAGGCGCCGCAGCTCGCCCTGGATACGGGTTGAGCCCCAGGTCGGGTCCTCGCGGGCCAGGCGCAGGATCAGGGCGGTGAGTTCCTCGGAGATCGGCGGGCGGCCGGTCCGTGCGGGTTTCTGCTTCCACTTCCAGCGCAGTAGCCGCCGGTGCCAGGTGAGCAGGGTGCCGGGTGTGAACAGGCGGTGTCGGCGCAGCCGGGAGGGTAGGTGCCGGGCGAGGGCGGCGAGCACGGCGCGGTCCGGCCAGGTGAGATGTGGCCGGACGCCGAGCCGGCGGCGCAGCACCGCGTTCTCGTGGCGCAGCGCGAGCAGCTCGGCGTCCTTGGTCTGCTGCGAGCGGGAGAGCAGCAGGAGCAGTCCGAGGAGTCGGAGGAAGACCAGGTAGAGCATGCGCAGTGCCATGGGGTCCGAGCTTGTCGTGATCGCCCGGAGTCGCAAAGTGCCTGGTCAGATGCTGTACGTCACTTCTGGAACCCTACAGGGATCGCAGCCAGGGAGACCGCGTTCTGGAGGCCGAGGACGCGGCCTCGGACCTCCTCCGGAATCCGCTAGTGTCCTGCGCTAGAAATCACGAGACTAAGTGGTCTGCGTCATAAGTCCTTCGGGGGTTGATCATGCGGCTGGGGCGGCGGAGGATTCTTCTGGGTGATCGGTGGTGTGCCGGTCGAGTCTGG
>NZ_JBSFUU010000136.1:0-15264 GCF_053591955.1 Streptomyces sp. NPDC002845
GTAGGCACACGCCCTGTGGCATCGACATGCCTATCTTCCCTGGTCAACGCTCGATTGTGGCCACTCGTTTGTCCACGAACTGCGGAACCCGGGCGTCGGTGTTGAAGTTGTGGATCACGTCCCGGACCCGATCCGCGCTCGTGAACGTCACCTCGGCAATCTTCGCCACGGGCATACCCTGCGCGGACAGCAGCACCATCTGGGCGCGCCGCCAGGTCACCACCGACCCCGTTCCTCTGCGGATGGTCCGCAACAGGCGCTGCCCCTCGTCGTCATCGATCTCGCGGACACGTACTCGTTCTGCCACCCGGACAGCCTGGCGACATCGCGCCGTCCGGACCAGCATCCGAACGGTGCGTCACGTCACTACGGGGCAAAGGTTGTCTGATGCGGCACTAGTAGCGCGTCGCTGCTTAGTTGTGGCGTGTCTGGTGGGTTCCTCCTTCCCTTTTGGCGGACAGGACTGTCGTCATGGGTTCACAGAAGAAGCGGCCGGTCAGGTTGACACCGCAGGATCGTGAGGAGTTGGTCCGGGTGACCACGACGGGTGTTCGTGGGGCCTCGATGATCATGCGTGCGCGGGTGCTGCTTGCACTGGACACCTCGGTGGGTGAGGTGGATTCCAAGGAGGTGATCGCGGCCCGGCTCGGCGTCTCTGGTGAGACGTTACGGCTGGTCGCCAAGCGTTTCGCCGAGACCGGTGGCGATGTGCACGCCACGATCGCGCGGAAGAAGCGCGACCTCCCGCCGGTGCCCTCGCCGGTGACCGGTGAGGTCGAAGCCCGGCTGATCGCGATGGCGTGCTCACAGCCGCCCCGGGGCCATACCCGGTGGTCGCTGCGGCTGCTGGAGAAACATGTCGCGCTGGCCGAGGACATCCCCGATCTGGACCACTCCACCATCGGGCGGGTCTTAAAAAAACGGGACTGCGCCCTCACCTGAGAAAGTGCTGGACCATCCCACCCCGGGCGAACGCGGAGTTCGCGGCCCGGATGGAAGACGTGCTGGCCGTGTATGCCAGGCCCTACGACCCGGCACGTCCGGTGGTGTGCATGGACGAGAAGCCCTACCAGCTCCTCGGCGATGCCCGCGACCCGCTCCCGGCCCGCCCTGGTCACGACGCCCGCCAGGACAGCGAGTACATCCGCTGCGGCACGTCCTCGATCTTCGTGTGGGTCGAACCCCTGCGCGGGTGGCGTCGCGTTCAGGCACTGTCCCAGCGGACCCGGATCGACTGGGCCGGCCAGGTCAAACAGTTGCTGAGCGTGGACTACCCCGACGCCGAGACCGTGGTACTGGTGATGGACAACCTCAACACCCACAACATCGCCTCGTTGTACGAGGCATTCGAACCACAAGAGGCATTCGCCCTGGCCCAACGCCTCGAGATCCACCACACGCCCAAGAACGGGTCATGGCTCAACATCGCCGAGATCGAACTCTCCGCGCTGACCCGGCAATGCCTCGACCGCCGGATCAGCGACCTCGACACCCTCAACACCGAACTCTCAGCCTGGCAGAACGCCACCAACACCGACCAGCGTCAGGTGAACTGGCAGTTCACCACCCACGACGCACGCATCAAACTGCGCCACCTCTATCCCAAAAATTAGCCGCGACAGTCTACTAGTCCCGTACTTCGCGGGTCGTTGAATCGGATGGAGTAGTGGGCTCGGCGGTGTCCGGGGTGGGGTTGTGGGCGTTACTTGGGTGTGTCGATGACTTCCCGGTCCCCGCGTCAGTGATCTCCAGGAGGCGGATCGAGGAGCTCTCCGATGGTGAAGCCGACCTGCATGTCGATCTGCCATTCCAGCTCAGCGGTTTTGGCTGCCAGCCGGTCTGCCTCTGCCTTGTCACGGTCACCACGGGCCGTGATGCGGGCGGTGTCGTCCGCGATGACCGTGCACGCCAGATCCACGGCCGCATCCAGCTCGTCCTCGCTCGCCCGGTCGGCGAAATCCTCCAGCGCTGCCTTCACCGCTTCGACGCCCCCGCGTTCGAGGATCTGGCTCCAGAATTCGTAGTCCATCAGATGGGTCAGCCGGCGCTCATCACGTCGTCCCACGTCAGATGCTCTTCGAGCACCGGCCATTCTCCGGGCGGCACGGGAGCCGGCCCTGCCGCGTCCCGCACAGCCTCATCGACTCCACAGCGTCCGCAGATCCGCACGTCGCGGGTGAGTACGACCCGGGAGCCGGCGTCCCGGTCGCCGTCGAGCTCACTGAGCGGACCGCAACACCGCGGGCACGGGGGCGCGGTGGGGCTCTCATCCATGGGTGCAGGCCTCGCGGGGTAGATGATCCGACTTCTTCGCCAAACCAACGGTCACCCCACCGATCAGGCACGGGAACAGCCTCTACTCCAGGAGCGGCACGTCCTCGACGGTCAGGTCGGAGCGCAGGCGCACCAGCCGCACGGGGTGGCGCCATCGGCCTTGGGTGCGGCTCTCCCTCGGGGACTGGCTGAGTTGGGAACTTGGGCCTCTGGCTGCGGTCTGAGCGATGCGTCTCCTACGGTGTCGTCACGACCTTGGGGGCGGCGATGGGCTCGTTGTTCGGGGAACTGGACGCGCGGGAAGTGGCGGCCCGTGCCCGTATCGAGGAACTGCGGCAGCAGATCGCGGAGTTGACCGAGTCGCTGGAGCGCGAGGAGTCGGTGCTCTCCCGGCTGGAGATCACCCGGGAGACGGTCACCGAGATCCCCGGCGAGGCCGGAACACAGGAGCCGGTTCAGCCGACCGAGCCACCGGCAGGGACGTCCCGGGTCGGGGAGGGCTCGCCGGTCGGGGTGCTGACGGTGCCACCGTGGCGGCCGGGCCTGACCGTGTCGGTGCTGCCTCGCTCCTATCAGGACCTGATGGAGGTGCTCGCGGACACGGGGCATGCGATGCGGGCCGGGCAGGTGGCTGCCGCGGCCGGGCTGAGCACCGACAAGTCCAAGATCGAAGGGTTGCGGTCGAAGCTGAACAGGCTGGCCGAGCGGGGCTGGCTGGCCCTTGAGGGGCCGGGACTGTTCATCGTGGCGCATCCGGATACGGAGGGTGTGTCAGGACCGGTGCGCTGACGGGCTCTTCCTCCTACGTTCGAGGGTGCGAACCAGTTCGAACCGCACGGAAGAAGAGCCCGGTGAAAACCTACGGCGCGGCCGCCACGGCTGACCCCTTTGCCCGCACACGAAGGTGTTTCGAGGATCTGATCGGCCAGTTGTCCGGCGAGAGGGCCGCGCGGATGACGCACGAGAAGCTGGAGGAACTCATCGAAACGCGCGGCCGGGAGGCTCAGCGGCAGCTTCTGCAGGACCATCTCGATCTGCGTGCGCTGCGGGAGGAGCAGGCCCTCATCGCGGCCGGCCACGCGGTCGGTGTCCAGGGGCGCCGCCGCATCGAGCGCGGGCACGAACGCCGGCTGGCCACCGTGGTCGGCACGGTGACGGTGCGCCGGCTGGCCTTCCGCGCACCGGGGCAGTCGAACATCTATCCGGCGGACGCCGCTTTATCGCTTCCGAAAAGGCGGCACAGCCTGGGGCTGCGCCGCCTGGCGGTGACCGAGGCGGTGCGCGGCTCCTACGACACCGCGAAGACGGCGATCGAGCGGCGGTGCGGAGCGGTGGCGGGCAAGCGGCAGCTCGAACAACTGGTCCGCGCCGCGGCGGTGGACGTCGCCGCCTTCTACAGCGCCCGGATCCCGATGCCTTCCACGCGCGAGGAGCTGCTGGTCATCTCCGCCGACGCCAAAGGCATCGTCATGCGGCCCGATTCCCTGCGCCCGCACACCGCGAAGGCAGCCGCGGGCAAGAAACGGGGCCGGGGCATCTTCCGCACCCGGCTCGCTTCCGGGGAGAAGCCGTGCCGCAAGCGGATGGCCACCGTCGCCTGCGTCTACGACGCCGCCCCGGCACCGCGCCGGCCGCACGATGTGATCGAAGTCCCCGGCGGGCGCAGCGGCAACCGCCAGGTGCGGCGCGGGCCGCACGCGGCCCGGAAGTGGCTGACCGCCTCGGTCGAAAGGGACGCGGCCCAGGTCATCGAGGCGGCGTTCGACCAGGCCGAGGCCCGTGATGCCGCCCACGCGCGGACCTGGGTGGTGCTGGTGGACGGCGACCGCCACCAGATCGAACTGATCGAGACCGAGGCCAGACGCCGCAGCGTGACGGTCCACCTCGTCATCGACCTCGTCCATGTGCTGGAGTACCTCTGGTCAGCGGCGTGGTGCTTCTTCGCCAAGGACGATCCGGCCGCCGAGGACTGGGTTGCCGAGCACGCGCTGGCCATCCTGCGCGGACGCTCGGCCCAGATGGCCTCCTCGATCACGAAACAGGCCGACGAACACCGCCTCGCGGCCGACCGGCACAGCGGGGTGAAAGAGTGCGTGCACTACCTGGAGAACAAGGAGCCCTACCTGCGCTACGACCAGGCACTGGAACAGGGCTGGCCGATCGCGACCGGAGTGGTGGAAGGCGCCTGCCGGCATCTGATCGCCGACCGCTTCGACATCACCGGCTCCAGGTGGAGCGTCGAGGGCGCCGAAGCCGTCCTCGCCCTCCGCGCCGTGATCGACAACGGGGACTTCGACGAGTACTGGCAGTTCCACGCCGCACGCGAACGGGAACGGCTCTATCCCGGCGCTGAACAGGGAGACTACGTCCTCGGGGCCTGATCAGCGTCGTCACTCGAAACGAGCCGCACCCATCGGCCTTGGTCGATGGCGGTGTCGCCGGAGAACTCCGCCACCAGGTGCGGCGCGACAGGTGTGAACTCCAGTGGATCCCGGCTGCCCCAGTGTGAGGTCACGTGCATGCCCTGCCACGGGTGGCCGGGGCCGGACGGACTGAGTCGGTGGGCCAGGGCGGTTCGCACCGGCGCGGCCAGAAGTGTACTGCGGGCGACCAGCCGCAGGTCTCCGTCAGGTGTGTAGCGGCCCAGGAGAACGGTTGCCGGACGGGCCGCGCTGCCGGTGACGGCACCGATGACAGCCTCCGCGGTGTCCCGGAAGCGGTATTTCTGCCAGCCTCTGCGCCCTGGCTCATACCGTTGCGCAGACCCCTTCCCGACGATCCCTTCCACGCCCACGTCCGCCCATTGCCGCATCCATGTCCAAGCCTGATCGGGCTGGGAGGTCGTCGGTGTAAGGGCCCATGGTGCCTGCAGGGTGTGGCCCTGGAAGAGCGACTCCAAAGCGGCCCGGCGTTCGCGATAGGGCCAGGCGAGCATGTCTGCGCCGGCGTGGTGGAGGAGATCGAACGCGATCAGGTGAGCCGGTTGCCGACGCGCCAGGTCGGCAACGGTGCGTGGTCGGCGGTTGTTGCGCTGCTGCAGGGCGCTGAAGTCGAGGCGGCCTTCGCTTTCGTGGTAGATGACGGCCTCGCCGTCAATCACGACATCCTCGCCGAGTGCCGCTGCCGCCTCGGCGATCTCCGGAAAGGAGGCCGTGAGCTCCCGTCGGTTGCGGGACTGCAGGAACACCCGGCCAGCCTGACAGAAGACGAGCATCCGGAACCCATCGTATTTCGGTTCGAACATGGTGCCCCCGGGAAGCGTGCGGGGCCCGGGCAGGCGGGGGACTGCCCGGGCCAGCATCGGCTCCACCGGAGGCACCAGCACAAACCCCACAGAAGCACCAAATAATGAGAAAATCGACAAGAGTCCATCCAGTCCGGAGAAGGGGCGCCGGTGGACCTGGAAGCTGTCGCCGACGAGCTGTACGGGCTGCGGCCGGAGGAGTTCACCGCCGCCCGGACCGAGCGCGCCGTGGCAGCCCGCAAAGCCGGCGACCGCCCGCTCGCCGACCAGATCAGCCGCCTGCGCCGCCCCAGCCTGTCCGCCTGGGCCAGCAACCTCCTGGTGCGCGAGCAGCCCGACGAGATCCAGCCCCTGCTCCGGCTGGGCGAGGCCCTGCGCCAGGCACACCATGACCTGGACGGCGAGCAACTGCGCGAGCTCGCCCACCAGCAGAAGGTTCTGACCGGTGCCCTGTCCCGGCAGGCCGGACAGCTCGCCGCGGAGGCCGGCCATCCCATCAGTGAGGACACCCAGCACGAGGTTCAGGAAACCCTGCACGCGGTGCTCGCCGACCCCGACGCCGCCCGCCAATGGGCCACGGGCCGGCTCACCAGACCGTTCCCTCCCACCATCGGCTTTCCCGCCGCCCGGGAGATGCCGCCGCACCGAAGCAGCCCGGCGCCCCCGGCGGCGAAGCCTGCGCCGGCCAATGGCGCGGACGCGGCAGCGGACGAACGGCGGCGCACCCAGCTTTCCAGGGCCCGCCAGGAGGCCGCGGACGCCGAACGCGAACTGCGGGCGCGCGAGGCGCAGGCCCAGGAGGCCAGCCGTGCGGCCAAGGACGCCAAAGAGCTGGTCGGCACGCTGCAGCAGCGCATCACCGCACTGACCGAGGACCTCAAGAACGCCGAGGAGCAGCAACGTCAGGCCCGTGCCGCCGAGCGCACGGCGCGCGAACGCGAGCGCGAGAGTGAGGGTCAGGTGCGCAAGGCCAAAAGCCGGGCCGAAGCGGCGACCGAACACATGGAGCGCCTGGCCGCCAAGGACCGTGACCGCCACGCCAGCACGAAAGGCGCGAGCCGATGACGGGGAAATCCACCCTCCCGGCCGCCGCAGCCCGTGGCGCGGCTGGGGTGAGGTGCTCTCGCCGCAGATGCGCAGGCGGCCGTCGGCTTGCCCGCACGGGTGACGTTGCCTGTGCTCCTCTCGTGACCTGGGGTCCCACGCGTTACGATGCCCGAACAGGCACTCGAACATCCATTCGAAATGGAGGGGCGGTGCACGTCGCGACGGGCCGACGAGGGCAGCAAGGAGGCGGCGCGGCATGGCCGGTTTTACCCATCTGCACGTCGCCTCCGGATACTCGGCCCGCTACGGCGCCTCCCACCCCGAGACCCTCGCGGCCCGCGCCGCTGAGCGCGGCATGAGCACACTTGCGCTGACCGACCGGGACACCGTCACCGGCACGGTCCGCTTTGCGCAGGCCTGCGCCGAGCACGGCGTGCAGCCGATCTTCGGCGTCGACCTCGCCGTCGCCGCCCACGCCCCGGCCGCGCGGGCGGCCGACCGGCGCCGCACACCGGTACGCGGCGGCGCCCACGTCGCCGAGCCGCCGCTGCGCGTCACTCTGCTCGCCCAGACCCGCCAGGGCTGGGCCCGGCTGTGCCATCTGGTGTCCGCCGCGCATGCCGCAGCCGCGGGCGGGCACCCCGTGCTGCCCGTCCAGGCACTGCAGGAACACGTCGGACCTGGCCTGGTGGTCCTGCTCGGCCCGATGTCCGAGCCGGTGCGGGCGCTGACCGCAGGCCGTGCCGATATTGCCGAGCGGCTCCTCGCACCATGGCGGGCGCTGATCGGCGACGGGCTGCGGCTGGAGTGCGTGTACTACGGGCTGACCGGCACCGGCGCAGGATCACTCCGGCTGGCCGCGCGCACCCTGCAGCTCGCGGACCGTACCGGCGTCGCCGCAGTACTGAGCAACGCCGCCAGATACGCGGACCCGCAACAGCACCGGCTGGCGGACGTCCTGGACGCGGCCCGGCTGCTGCGCCCGATCGACTTCCGACGCCGCGAAAGGCTCGACCCGGGCGAGCGGTGGCTGAAGGACCCGCAGTCCATGGCCGAGATCGGTGAGCGGATCGCGCACGCGGCCGGCGCCGGCCGGGCGCGCGCGGCGAGGCTGCTGGCCGAGACGGCGGCGACCGCCGCCTCCTGCACGCTCGACCCGGTCGCCGACCTCGGGCTCGGGGTGCCGCACTTCCCCGAGCCCGAGGTTGTCGGTGCCGGCGGGGGAGCGGGGGAGGCGGACCGGCTGCTGCGCAAGCGCTGCGAGACCGGGCTCATCCAGCGCGGCCTGGAGCGAGATCCCGCCGCACGCCAGCGAATGGAGGAGGAGCTCGCAGTCATCTCCCAGCTCGGCTACGCCACCTACTTCCTCACGGTCGCCCTGGTCGTCGCCGACGTACGGGAGATGGGCATCCGGGTCGCGGCCCGTGGGTCCGGCGCGGGCAGCATGGTCGACCACCTGCTGTTCATCGCCACCGCCAACCCACTCGATCACCACCTCTTGTTCGAGCGGTTTCTCAGTGTCCGGAGGGCCTCGCTGCCCGACATCGACATTGATGTGGAGTCCGCCCGCCGCCTGGAGGTCTACGACCGGATTTTCGAGCGCTTCGGACCGGAGCGGGTGGCGGTGACCGGCATGCCGGAGACCTACCGAGCACGGCATGCGCTCCGCGACACCGGGCTCGCCCTGGGAATCGCCCCCGCCCAGATGGACCGGATCGCGAAGTCCTTTCCGCACATCCGCGCGTGCGACATCCGCGCCGCGCTCGCCGAGCTGCCCGAGTTGAAGAAGCTGGCAGGCGAGGCGGGCCGGTATGGGCCGTTGTTCGAGCTCGCCGAGGGCCTGGACGGGCTGGTGCGCGGCATGGCCATGCATCCGTGCGGCGTCATCCTCACCAACACGAGCCTGCTGGACCGGCTGCCGGTGCAGCCCACCCCCGGGGGCAACTACCCGATGGTGCAGATGGCAAAGGAAGGGGTCGAAGATCTGGGCTTGATCAAACTGGATGTGCTGGGGGTGCGCATGCAGTCCGCGATGGCCCACGCCGTGAACGAGATCGCGCACGCCACCGGCCGGCGCATCGACCTCGACGACCCGATGCAGGTGCCGTTGGACGACTACTTCGCCTTTAAAATCATCCAGGACTCACGGACCATCGGTTTGTTCCAACTCGAGTCGTCCGGGCAGCAAGATCTTTTGTCTCGGCTTCAGCCGCGCGACGTCCAGGACGTCATCGCCGACATCAGCCTCTTCAGGCCCGGCCCGGTAGCTGGCGGGATGCCAGAGCAGTACATCGCGGCCCGCCACGGCGCTACGCCCGTCTACCCGCACCCCGACCTCGAACCGATCCTGCGCGACACGTACTCCGTGGTGATCTGGCACGAGCAGATCATCGAGATGATCAGCGTGCTGACCGGCTGCGACCGGGCACTGGCCGAGATTGCCCGCCGGGCCCTGGGCGACGCCGAGCGCCTGCCCAGACTCCGGGCCTGGTTCCACGCGAAGGCGATCGCCCGCGGCTACGAGCCCGACATGCTCGCGGGCGTGTGGTCGACCATCGAGGCCTTCGGCGCATACGGCTTCTGCCGGGCACACGCCGTGGCCTTCGCGGTCCCGGCGCTTCAGTCGGCCTGGCTCAAGGCCCACTTCCCGGCCGCCCTGTACGCCGGGCTGCTCGAACACGACCCCGGCATGTGGCCCAAGAGAATCATCGTCGCGGACGCACGGCGCCACAACGTGCCCGTCCTCGGCGTCGACATCAACCGCTCCCGCCCCCACCACGCCGTCGAGCAACTGCCCGACGGCACCTGGGGCGTCCGCCTCGCGCTGAGCGCGGTGAAAAACATCGCCGAAGCGGACGTTGCCCGGATCGCCGAACACCAGCCCTACACCAGCCTGCAGGACCTGTGGCAGCGCGCCCGCCCCGCCCTGCCGACCGCCGAACGCCTCATCACCATCGGCGCGCTCGACGCATTGCGCGGCCAGCAGAGCCGCCGCGACCTGCTCCTGCAGATCACCGAACTCCACCGGCACACCCGTACCCGCACCGCGACCGGCCAGCTCCCCCTCGATGACGGCCAGGAGACGGTGCCCGCCCCATCCGGGCTGCCCGAGATGACCGGCCGCCAGGCCCTCGGTGCCGAGCTCGAACACCTCGGCATCGACGTCTCCCGCCACTTGATGGACCATCACCACCAGCTGCTCCGCGAGCTCGGTGCCGTGCCCGCCGCCCACCTCGGCCGCCTGCGCCCGGGCCAGCAGGTCCTCGTCGCCGGGGTGCGCGCCTCCACCCAGACGCCGCCGATCCGCTCCGGCAAGCGCATCATCTTCGTCAGCCTCGAAGACGGCACGGGCATGGTCGACCTGGCATTCTTCGAGGACAGCCACGACGCCTGCGCCCACACGATCTTCCACTCGGGGCTGCTGCTGGTCCGCGGCCAGGTGCAGCGCCGCGGCCGCCGCAACACGCTGACGGGCAGCATGTGCTGGAACCTCGATGAGCTCGCCGCCGCCCGCCGCGATCACGGTCCCGAAGCCGTCACCCGGCTCCTCGGCGACACCCAACTCCCGCCGGCAGACGAGCCCTCTCGTACGCGGCCACAGCGCACCCTGCCCATCGAGACCGGCGCCGCCCTGCATCCGTGGACCGACCTCCAGCCCGCAGGTACGCGCAGCGCTGATCTCACCAAGCTCGGCCATACCAGCCCCGGAAGCGCCGGGTGAGAACCATGACCCCCAACCGGCCGCCCGCACGGCACATCCTCCACGTCCACTACCACGGCTTCACCCTGGCCGACCCCCGCTACCCGCAGGTGCTGGACCTGCTCGCCACCATCAGCGCCCGCGTCCAGGCCCTCCCGCCCGACGCCGCGCTCGCCGACATCACCGGCGCGGAACGCTACTTCGAACTTCTCGGGAATGTCATGAATTGGGTGGGAACTTCACCAGAAGGGACACCTGATGACGATCCAGAAGACTCACTCTCTCGAGACGGTCGGCGGATGGCGGGGAAGTGGGTGGGCTTCGGCAAGGAGTTCGACGTCATCACCGGCCCTTGGGAGCTGCACCTCGTGGACGCGTCGACGAGCAAGGCGACGTTGGACGTGTGCAACCGGCCGCCGGAATAACCACCGCATGCCCCTTGATGTGGGTGATCGAACAGTAGGCGTTTGCTGTCTTCCCCCGAGTGACGATCTGCGTCCCACCGCAGAGACTCGGCGGGCGGCGTCCTAGCAGGTCAGCGAGCGGGACGTCCTGGTACTACAGCAGCGGATCTTGATGTTGTGATCGTTTCTGGTCGGCGTGTTTCCAGGGGCGGAGTCGGGCGGGGAGTGGGTCGCCGCGGCGGCGGTAGTGCGCGACGGCGGCGCGGGTCTGGTGTTCGGTGCGCCAGTGGTGCTGCTGGAGTTGGTAGGCGTCGTTGTGATGGGGCGTCAGGACGGTCAGGGCGAGGAGCGTGGCCAGGGCTGGGACGGTGAGCCGGATGCCGGGCAGCTGGGTCCGGACGGCTTGGGCAGGGGTGAACCGCGAGGTCAGCCGGCCTGAGGGGCGGGCGTCACGGTCTGGGCTTTTCCCGGGTGTCCGGGCTGGTCGGGGATCTCGGCGAAGGCATCGGCCGGGGGATCTGCCGGCTGCTCAGGGTCGGGATGCCGGGCGCGTTGGACGACGAGGAAGGCCAGGGCGAGCATCGTGCAGGTGACGTGCCGGCGCCAGGCGGTCCAGGTGCGGACCTGGTATCCGCCGAGGCCCACCAGCTGCTTTCCCTCGCGGTTGTCCTCCTCGATCTGCCACCGCACACCGGCCCGGGAGATCATCTCCGGAACTGGGGTCGCTACCGGCGCGTGGACCAGGAAGAAGGCGAACTCGTAGTCGGTCCGGCCGCCGGCCGACAGCTTCTTCTCGGTGGATCGTCGGACCAGCAGCCAGTGGGCGAACCCGGGCGCGGGGTCCTGTCCGGTCACCTCCACCTCGAAGGAGGCCCAGTCGTAGAACCGCTGCCCTTTGGAACCCTCGCCGCACGAGCGGCGCTCCCACCGGTCCCGGCTGACGGCGTAGTGCCGCAGGTCACCGGCCTTGGCGACCCTCGGCTGGCGGGGCTTGCCCGGCGGCCCGTCCAGGGGCAGGTCGACCGGGACGGCCAGCACGTAGCGCAGGCGCCGCTCGTGCAGCCAGGCCCGCAACTGCGGGTCGCGCCCGTAGCCGGAGTCGGACGCCACCCAGGAAAACGGAACCCCCACGGCCAGTGCGTCCTCCAGCATCCGCGGCCCGAGCTGCGGTTTGGTGGCGAAGCCGACCTCGTCGGGCACCCCGGCCGCCCGGCAGCGGTCCCGGTCCGCCGTCCATGACTCAGGCAGGTACAGGGCCCGGTCGATGAAGGTGTGCCCGCCCGGTGCGGCGTAGGTGAGCATCACCATCACCTGGCAGTTGCGCACGTCCTTCGTCAGGCCGCAGTGCTGGTGGGCGACCCCGACCGACCGGGTGCCCTTCTTCTGTACCTGGGTATCGTCCAGTACCAGCGTCGCCTCCGGATCACCGATCCCGGACAGCGCGTACTCGCGCACCCGGTCCCGCAGCTCATCGGCCGACCACGAGGCGGCGTTGAGGAACTTCTGCACCCGGTCCGGCGTCGCGTGCCCCGCCCGGGCCGACAGCGTCCACCCGTTCACCCGGCCCAGCCCCGCCAACAGGCCCTCGACCAGGTCCGCAAACACCTCCCGCGGCTCGGGCCGCGCGAACAGATCACCCAACCCCTCCGTCAGCGCCGCCAGTTCCTCGGCCCACACAGCGAGGTGCTCTTCCGTCACATCCACCAGCATGACCACTCAACGACAGCATCGATCAACCGTCACAAGAACTGCTGCTGTAGTACTGGGATGCGGCCACTTCGGCGCCGGCTGTGGCCGGGCGTCGCGCCGGACTTGCAGTCTTGTTGCGGAGCCGGCCGGTGCGGTCGGCTCCGCCCATTCAATGCACGTCAACGGAGGAAAACAGGCGATGCTGTGCCGGGGGTCTGCCGCCTGCGTCGCGGTGTTCTGTGCAGCGTGGTGGCCACTCGGTGCTCAGTGTCGGCCATGGGATTGAAGAGGGCGTCGGCTTCTGCGCGGGAGCACGGGCCATGCGTCGTCTTCCCGCCCTGCTCGCGGAGATTACGCGAGAACCGTAATCGTGCACGCGGAATACGAGGGGAAATGATGCGGACGGTACTTGCTGAGCCGTGCGCTCACCTGAGGGGGAAGGGGATGTGCTGCGTGCAGGGGAAGATATCTGTTGGACTGTCGGCCGTTCTCATCGCCTGCCTGACCACCGGCTGCCAAACCGGGGGTGAAGGGCCGGAGGACGGGGCGCGGCCGCAGCAAGGAAAAGCGGCTGCTGCGCCGGAGGCCCGGATCAGGGATCTGACCCTCGCGGAGGAGGTCGAGATCGACCGTGCGGAGGACGGACTGGTCCGGCAGTGCATGCAGCGTCGGGGCTTTCGTTATTGGCCGTCCCCGGTGGCGGGCGTCGCGGAGCGCAAGGTCGGCGGGTACGTCATCGACGACGTGGACTGGGCCCGCCGGTACGGCTACGGCCGGCTCTTCGACATCGCGGCCGAGAACGCACGCCGCAGCCACCCCAACATCACCTACGCCAACGCACTGCCCGAGCCCAAACGCATCCGCTACTCCCTGGCCCTCGACGGGGACTTCGACGACACCCTCACCGCCGAACTGCCGTCCGGGGGCTCGGTCCGGACGCCGCGCACGGGCTGCTATGCCGAAGCGAGGGAGCAGCTCTACGGCGACTACGCGAGGTGGTTCAGCGCGAAGAAGACCGTGACGTCGCTGACGCCCCTGTACGTCCCGCAGCTCCTGCAAGATGAGCGTCTGCGCGCCGCGGTGACGGCGTGGTCGCGCTGCATGAAGGAGTCGGGAAACCCCTTCAAGAGCCCTGACGAGATACGCCAAAATCGGGACGGCCTGGTGAAGGGGATGAGCGAATCACAGGCCCTGAAGACCGAAGTCGAATTGGCCGTGACCGAGGCCGAGTGCGCCCAGGAGGCATCCCTGGGAAAGACCGCGCGTGCCCTTGAGAAGGAATACCGTCAGACAGTTCTTCGTGACTACGCCGAAGAATTTGCTACGTACCGGCAGATGAGAATGTCTGCCCTGTCACGGGCCAGGAACCTCTGACGTCAGCACGTATCCCGCCGCAGACTTCCGTGGCACAACTGGCTGCGGAGTACCCCAACCGACCGACAATCGAGGAGCCCTGCCCATGAGAAAGCTGCCCGCCACCCTGACCGTCCTGGCCATGGCCGCGCTGGGAACCGCCGTCCCCGCCTCCACCGCACACGCGGCTTCAACCTGCTCCGACAACTACTCGGCCGCGATCTCCGGCTACATGTACGCCTACAACTACGCGTACTGCGACGGATACCTCGGCCGGGCCAAGGGCAACGACCCCAACTGGGGTGACAGTTCCCGGAGCTTCCAGGGCGGCGACACCAACAAGGCGACGTCCATCCTCAACAAGGGCAACACCTACGAAGTCCAGTTCTTCAACGGAACCGGGACGCAGTGGAGCGGCGGCTACATCTGCCTGTCCCGCAACGAGGGCTACGCCTCCGACCTCACCGACGACTACTTCACCAGCGGCTACCGGGTCAGCAACGCCATCAGCTCGCACCGCTGGGTGAGCGCCAGCACGTGCAGCAAGTGGGCGGTCTGACCCCACTGCCGACACCCACACCGTGCGGGGATGCCTCTGCCCCGGCATCCCCGCACGGCGACCACCGAGGGCAGGGCGGCTTGGTACCAACAACTCCCGGAGCAGGGCATCGAGGGCATCGTGGCCAAGCTGGGCACCTCCGCCTACAGGCCGGGCCGGATCTGGAAGAAGATCAGGCATGCCGAAACCGTGGATGCCGCCGTCGTCGGCTACACCGGGCCGGCCGCGCGGCCGCGGGCACTGGCGGTCCGTCTGCCCGACGGACGTATCGCGCTCACCCAGCCCCTGAAGGCACCGCTCGCCGCCCAGGTCTCGGTGCATTTCGCCGCCAGCGGGCCGCCACGAAGCGCACGCACCAGAGCGGGGGAGGCCTACACCACCACCGCGCCCGGACTGGTGGTTGAGGTCCTCGCGGGGACGACCCGGCACGCCGTGGTTTTCCCTGTCAAGTTCTTGTGTTCTCTCTCGGACTGTCTGGGCAGCCCTGGGACGATGTGACTTTGAACCGCTCCGGGATCGGTGGAGCCTCCGGCCTGTCCCGGAGGGGTTCACGGGCCGCAGAGTTCCGCCTTTGGGCTGTTCCCTAGGGATGCAGACTCCTACGGTGCTGTCATGCAGGAAGCCATCATCGGGGCTATGGCCGCGGTCATCGGCGCGGTCATCGGCGCCTGGGCGGCCATGAAGGCGCGTACTCCCGCGAAGGCGCAGGTCCAAATAGCCGACGCCAGACTGATCGCCCCTGACGCCGTGATCATGTTTCTGGCCGATAGGATGATTCACCGACTTGAGTGATCAAGGGGTAGTGCGCTGACCAGCTGATCCGTTTCTTCGATCAGCCAGCCCGTCGAACTGCCTGCCAATACAACCCAGGTAGAGCCCCAGCTGACAGCGCAGCCCTTAGCTTGATGTTTAACCATGCTGCCGTTTCAAGCGGACGTGTTCGGTGAGGGTTTCGGCTCGTTTCACGGTCTTCCCGGGTTCGTAGCGTGGGGCT
>NZ_JBSFUU010000137.1:0-15068 GCF_053591955.1 Streptomyces sp. NPDC002845
GCCAGAACCGATACCGGCCCGCCCTCAGCGAGGCCCCGACCGGCACGCCCACCCCTAATACGTCGGCACGGCCACCCCGATTACATCGGCACCCCGTTGGGTGGGGGCAGGTGGCCGGTGCGTTCAAGTTCCTGCGCAAGCCAGGGCGGGAGGGCGGCCGGCTGGCGGATGTCGTCGACCGGGGTGTAGGTGCCGGAGTTGGTGGTGGTGCCCGGGGCGATGATGTAGCCGCCGTGGGCGCGGACGTCGACCTGCCAGGCGAGCGCGCGGCCCGGGCTGGAGCCGCTCGAGCACTGCCAGCGGCGGAGGTCCGCCGCCCGGTACCACACGTGCAGGCCTCCGGACGGGGTGCGGACGCGGAGGGTGGACTCGTCCTCGGCAGGGCTGCGTACGCCTCGGAGGGCAGCCAGGACGGCGAGTGTGTGGAAGCCCGTGGACATGCCGGTCAGGTCGACGTGGTCGCCGATGGGGATACCGGGAAGGATCCGGTCCCGGCCGGGGGGCTGGGCCGTGTGGGCGTCGATGTCGATGACGACCAGGCCTGCGGGGCCGCACGCGATACCGACGCCGAATTGAGAGTTGGAGCCCCACCAGCGGCTGATGCGTCGCTGGTCGAGCGTGGCCGCGTGGAATCCGTGGCACCAGCGGCCCGCAGTCAGGCACCCGCAGCCGGTGGGGGTGTGGCCTGGCTGCCGACAGGCCTCGCAGTTGGCCGCCGGTGTCTTCCGGCCTGGGGCGAGCGGGTGCACGGGCCATCCCTGGCGGGCACACCAACGGGCCGTTTCAAGCGGCAGTTCAGCGACTGACGGGCCGGAGGCGGTCTGCCGTGAGTCGCTGATGGAAAGCTGCAGCTCAGCAGTCATGTACACCCCCTGACAGCGACCGAAGCGACTCAACAACGGACACACCTTAGCGAACACAGAAGGGGCGGGTGGGGAGGGCGTGCCAGAAGCAGGGAACCGCGTCGACAATTCGGTCGAGGATCCGCCAGCACAGCGACCGAAGAGAACGGCGCAGCGATCGAGGCGCCGTGAGTCGCTGTGTTACGGATTCCAGAAACATGCAGGTCACAGGCTCACAGACTCCAGATCAGCGACCGAAGCGACTGAAGCCTTCTGTATATGACACACACGTATGAGCTTGAACTCCCTCATATACGGAGACCTTTGGTCGCTTCGGTCGCTGATCCACAACCGCCGTGCCTCTGAGCTGTGTTTTTTCACGGCAGGTCGGGAGCGACTGATGGATTGCTGAGTCGCTCTGCTTCGGTCGCTGTGCCGGCGGTTGAGGCCAGCGACGCAAGCGACCAAAGCGACTAACTCCGCGACAAGCCCTCACCGGCACGCGATCCGCACGGATGCACTGCAAAACCTGCGTCGCTTCGGTCGCTCATGCGTCGGCAACGTGTCTGTGCGGTTCCTGGGCCAGTCATACAGTCCTGACAAGCTGTCATCTTCAGGCGCAGGGACCGACTGGTGTCACCGACGCTCACTGAAAGTGTCCCACTGCCCGCCAGCCTCGGACGAGGCTGAACACTCTGGACGTCCGATCGTGGCCCGCGACCACATTCGCTTCGTACGCGGAGGGTACAGGTACGACTACTGGGCCTTGGGTGCGGTGGATCAAGGTACAGTGCCCAACGGCCGCTGGGGGCACCGTGGTTACGTTCGTGCTGCACCATTCCGGGCTGATCTTGTCGGGCTCGCCCCGAGCGCCGATGCCAGTCAGCAGGTCCGTGGGGTGTCGCCGTCCTGATCGGCCGAGTGAAAGAAGTTCGATGACACGTTCCTCGTACCGGACGCGGGCCGGGGAGAAGTCGTACGGCATCTTGCCGATGGCCTCCACCGGGCTCATCCTCGCCTCGCCTTCCTCCTCGCCAGCGTGCTCGGCCTCCTGGTCCAGGAGGCCGTCGAGGGCCTCGTCCAGGCCGGATCTGTCGTGGTGGCTCCCAAGGCGGTCTCATGAGCACACCGCTGGGCAGCCAGGTCTTCGATGCGGGGGTCGTCGGGGGACATGGTGTCGGCCAAGGCCGCCTCGGCCTCGGCCAGGCGGTCTTCCTCGGCCCGCAGCTCGGGGTGGTTGGCCAGGACGATGAACCGGTTGGCCTGGACGGCGGCGCCCAGGGAGCCGAAGATACGCTCCGTGACCAGAAGGGTATCGAGATCGGCCGGGCGCAGGGCCCCGGGCGTCAGATCATGCAGGCGGCCACTGACCAGCGGTGAGAGCAGGCCCAGGGGGCTGCCCACCTCGCGGAGGCGGTGCACGGCGGCCCGCTGGGCTTCGATGGCGGCCGCCTTGGAGACGAGGGACTCCTCCAGCCGGGCCAGGGACTGCTCGATGCCGGTGGCGCCCTCAAAGCTGGCCCGGATGTCGTCCAGGGAGATACCCGCATCAGCCATCTTGCGGATCCGCAGCAGGCGGATCATGTCGTCGTATACGTAGCGGCGGCGGTCGTCGCTACCGCGTTCCGGTTCGGCGAGGAGCCCGATGGCGTGGTAGTGGCGGATGGCGCGGGGTGTGGTCCCGGCGAACGCGGCGGCATCGCCGATCTTGACCCGGCGGGGAATCGCAGGAAGGGGCATGCGCGGGAACCTCTCGATGTCGTGCTCGCCGCCTACTGGACCACATGCCGCTACGGCACATGCAAACCCCGCTGCCGTAGGCGCGCCCCGCGCTCCCGCACCATCAAGGGTCGTACGGATCGCTGCACGGGCAGAGAAAACGTCCCGGATAAGCAGACTTGGGAACAGAGCAGGGGTGGGGAATTCAGTCAATGAGTGCCATCAGGGCGGCAGCCTCCCTGGTCACAGGCGAGTGGTGAACCGGCCGTCGGGCAGTTTCCGAAGCCAGCCGCGGTCGGCCAGCCTGACCAGCTTCCCGCGCAACGGCTCCAGTCTGGCCCGCACGCTGACGTCCACCCCCAGCACCTCGCCGACCTGCCGAGCCATGACCGGCCCGGCAGCCTCCCGCACGACGGCCAGGATGCGCTGGTAGTCCGGCGGGAGCATGGTCTCCTCCACGCCGGACGTGCGGTGCGGGATCATCGTCACCGCCCGGCCGCCCACCTGGGGCTCGGGGAGTAGCGGAGCAGGGAACACCGATATGGCGTTCAGTTTGCTGAACGCCCGGTAGCGGTGTCGGGCGAGGTGGCAGGGTGTCGGGGGTGACGGGTGAGTGGCTGAGGACGTTCCGCCGGGAGCGGCGGGTGCTGGCGCGGGTGCGGCGGGCGACGTGGCGGCTGGAGCAGGCCGAGCGGGAACGGGACTGGGCCCTGGCCGCAGCCCGGGGCGAGAAGATGTCGGTGCGGAAGGTCGCCGAGGCGGCGGAGCTGTCGCCGACCCGGGTGCACCAGCTCACCAAGAACGCCGACGTCGATGCCCTGGACGCCGAGCTCGGACAGCTGCGTGCGGCGGGCTGGCCGGCCCCGGAGGACCCGGACGGCAGCGACGACGAGGAGCTGTCCGGCCGCGCGAGCATCGCCGAGCGTCTGCACGATGAAGTGGGGTGGCTGCGGCAGTGCGCCGAGTGGATCGACCACCTGGAGGCCAAGCCGTACCCGCCAGCCGCCAACCTCCGCCCCGAGGCCGACTTCCCCGACACGTGCGCCGTGCCGGTCCGGCTGCCCCGGATCGCGGCCATCCTGCGGCGGATCGCCTTCGACATCGACGAACTGGCCCGCGCCCGGCGCGTGGACGACCTGCAAGCCGCCCGGGTCGGCCATGACCCGCGCGCCGAACGGCGGCGCAGGCTGGCCGAACCCGACCTGAGCTACGCCGAGTTCTGCGACCGCACAGGAACCCCGTGGCGCTCCACCCGGCAGGGTGACCTCGCCTGGACCGCCTACCAGGCCGAACGCCGACGCCGCGGGGAGACCGACGAAGACCCCTTCACGGCGTACAACCCCTTCCGGCACGGCAGGCCCTGACCCGGGGAAACCCAGCGAACCCCTGTCGCCCGTCTGCCACCGCACAACCCCGGCAGACAGCGTTCCCTCAGCCCGTCACGAGCCGAAAGCCCGGAGTCCCCAGGCCATGAGCACACCACCGGCCCCCGCACCCGCCCCGCCGTCCTGGCCGCACTGCGGACACGGCGCCGACCCCGCCACCGACCCCGTCGGCTGCCGAGGCATCCACGTCCCCGGCCACACCGCATGCCTCGCCCACCTGAACGACACCGACCGCACCACCTACCTCACCGGCCTGACCCCGGGCGCGGACATCGACCACCGCGGCACCACCTTCACCGAACCCCTCCTCCAAGCCCTCCTCCAAGCCCTCCACGACCCCACCACCGGAAACCCCCACCTCGGCACCGCCGACTTCAACGGTGCGCAGTTCTCCGGCACCGCCGACTTCAACGGTGCGCAGTTCTCCGGCACCGCCTGGTTCGTCGGTGCGCAGTTCTCCGACACCGCCGGGACCGCCCGGTTCGTGGGTGCGCAGTTCTCCGGCACCGCCGACTTCAACGGTGCGCAGTTCTCCAACGCCTGGTTCAACGAGGCGCAGTTCTCCGGCACTGCCGGGTTCATCGGTGCGCAGTTCTCCGGCACCGCCTGGTTCATCGAGGCGCAGTTCTCCGGCACTGCCGGGTTCGGCTGGGCGCAGTTCTCCGGCGACGCCGACTTCAACGGTGCGCAGTTCTCCGGCGACGCCGGGTTCTACGGGGCGCGGTTTTTGGCCTTCTCTGGCACTGCCGGGTTCGTCGGTGCGCAGTTCTCTAGCACCGCGCTGTTCACCGAGGTGCACGTGACCGGGCACGCCGTCTTCGACTGGGCGACGTTCTCTGGCCCCACCTGGTTCGACGACGCACGGTTCGCCAGGCACGTCGCATTTGTCGGAGCACGATTTGCTGTGATGACACGGTTCGGGCCCGTGGTGTGCAGCGGGACGGTGGATCTGTCCGGTGCGGTGTTCGAGGTTCCCGTGACGCTGGAGATCGCGGCGGGTGACGAGGTGCGCTGCGTCAGGACGCGCTGGGAGTCGACGGCAACGCTGCGCCTGCGTTACGCGACCGTGGACCTCAGCCACGGGGTGCTGTCGTTCCCCGTGGCGGTCACCGCACACCCCGCTCCCTTCATCAACATCAAGACCGATACGACGGTGGCCGAGGATCTGCTGCAGACTTCCGAGGCCGGGGTGCGGGTGGTCTCGGTACGCGGGGTGGACGCCGCACACCTCATGCTGACCGACACCGACCTGAGCGACTGCCTGTTCGCCGGCGCCTTCCACCTCGACCAGCTCCGCCTCGAAGGCCGCTGCACCTTCGCCCCCACCCCCACCGGCCCCCGCCACCGCCACCACATATGGCTCTGCCGGTGGAGCCCCCGGCGCACCCTGGCCGAGGAACACCACTGGCGCGCCCAGGCGTCTGGCCAGTCCGCCATACCCCCGGGCCAGGCCCCTTCCCCCCGGCATTGGCGCACCGGACCGCACCACCCAGACCCCGACCTGGCCCCCGACCCGGAAGACGTCGCCGCCATCTACCGGCAGCTACGCAAGGCGTTCGAGGACGGCAAGAACGAACCCGGCGCCGCCGACTTCTACTACGGCGAGATGGAGATGCGCCGCCACGACTACACCGGCACCCCGCCCGGCGAACGGGGGCTGCTACGGGGGTACTGGTTGCTGTCCGGTTACGGGCTGCGTGCCTCACGCGCCCTAGGGTGGCTGGTGGCTGCCGCGGCAGCCACCATCGTGCTGATGATGGGGCTTGGCCTGCCCGACTCATCCCCGAAACAGACAGCCACCGGCACCCTTCCGGCCAACGGCGGACCGGTGACGCTGATCGTGGACAAGCAGGACCCACAGCTGACGCTGCCCGTCGGAGACCGATTCACCGGGGAACGCTTCGACCAGGCCCTGCAAGTGGTGCTGAACTCCGTCGTGTTCCGCTCCAGCGGCCAGGACCTCACCACCTGGGGCACCTACACCGAGATGGTCAGCCGCTTCACCGAGCCCGTACTGCTCGCGCTGGCCGTCCTGGCCATGCGCAGCCGCATTAAACGCTGACCCCCACAATCACCCACCCCCTGTTCAGTAAACTGAACGCCGTAGCGGTGTTCCCTGGTCCGCTGCTCCCCGAGCCCCGGATAGCCCCGCGGCTGACGTCGTGCTCGCGGGCGAGGCTGGCGATGGACTGACCGCCCAGGTACGCCGCGCGCACGCCGTCGGTCTTCTCATTCTTGACGGCCGGGCGGCGCCCGCCCTTGTTGCCCTTCGCCTCGGCGGCCCGTAGCCCGTCGTAGGTCAGTTCCCGCTGGAGGTCGCGCTGGAGTTCACCGGCGGCCGCGAGGGTCTGCACCATGAACTTCACGGTGGTCAGCAGCTCTCCGGTGCGCGGGTGGCGTGCGGTGAGGTCCATCGCGGAGAACGTGCCGTCGTGGATGCGCAGGGCGAGACGGCCGGTGTGCAGGACGTCCAGCACGTCGAGGATGTGCCCGGTGCCGCGTACGAGGCGGAACATCTCGGAGTTGTGCACGGCGTCGCCCGGCCGCGCGTAGGTGAGCAGCTCGCTGAACTTCGGGTGCTGGAGCGGGTGCAGACGGCTGGAGGTGCCGGGCTCCTCCTCGAAGGTCACTGGGTCCTCGATCCCGGCCTCGGCGAGGACGAGGTTCTGGCGGTGGCGCAGTCCCCAAGGCGAAACTCAGTAGCGCCGGGACAGCGTCAGCACACTCAGGCCGAACATCATGACACCCAGGGGGAGATGGACCGACGGGACGTGCGCGATGCCGAGCACGACCTGGACCGAGGCGAGTACGAGGAAACCTGACGCATGCCAGACAGGCCGGGGCGAGCCGCCGCCCGGCTTCCACGACAGCACCGCCGCGAGCACATACAGCATCGACGCCCCGTACATCACACGGGCTCCGACACTGTGCAGCACCTCTCCGTAGGACGAGGTCAGCAGCAGTCCGGCGGAGACCGCCTGAAGGAAGATGGTCAGGGTCTGCAGGGCGATCGCGATCTGCAGGAACGAGGAGCCGCGCGGTGCGTTCGCCGTCGCCTGAGTGGCCATGTCACAGTTCCCCTTGTCCGCCCTCGGGCAGTAGATCGATAAGGTCTCACCAGACCGACGACGCGGGCCTGCGAAAGGTAAGGCGAGGGGGCGGCCGGAAGCATGGGGACTGTCGGGAACAGCACAGATGAGATAGCCGGCGAGCGACGCCAACTGATCAATGTCGCTTACCGGTTGCTCGGTTCGGTGACCGAGGCCGAGGACGCCGTGCAGGATGCCTACGCACGCTGGTACGGGCTGCCACGAAGCCGGCAGGAGGAGATCCTGTCCCCGGGTGCCTGGCTGACGACGGTGACCGGCCGCATCTGCCTGGATCTGCTCGGCTCGGCGCGGGCCCGCCGTGAACGTTATGTCGGCGCGTGGCTGCCCGAGCCGCTGCCCGACCGCGCCGAGTGGGACCACGCGGGCGGCACCGGCCCCACCGGCCCTGCGGACCCTGCCGACCAGATCGTCCTGGACGAGTCGGTGTCCATGGCCTTCCTCGTCGTCCTGGAGTCGATGACGCCCGCCGAGCGGGTGGCGTTCGTCCTGCATGACGTCTTCCGGTACCCGTTCGCCGAGATCGCCGGCGTTCTCGGCCGGACCCCTGCGGCCTGCAAGCAGCTGGCGGCCTCCGCCCGGCGGCGGGTGAGCGTCGCGCGCGCTCCGGTGACGGCGACCGGCCAGGCCGACGTGGTGAGGCACGTCAAAAAGGCATGGGAGAGCAAGGACATCGCAGCCCTCGTCGGTCTCCTCGACCCGGCCGCCGTGATGACCGCCGACGGCGGCGGCATGGTCGGCACCGTCCTGCGCCCGGTCGAGGGCGGCGCGCGCATCGCCCGGTACATGGTCGCCATTGCTGATATGGCTCCGGGGCTCGAACTCCTGGAGCGGTCGGTCAACGGTGTGCCGGGCCTGGTGGCCCAGCGTGCCAGCGTCGTCATGACCGTAGCCTCGTTCGACGTCTCCGACGGGCGCGTCACCCGGATCTGGGCGGTCCGCAACCCGGAGAAGCTGCGGCCGTGGGCGCGGGAGGGCTAGCCGGCCCTCGCTCGGCAGAGCGTGCAGTCGCCGCCGGCAGATGAGCGCGCATCCGAGGGTGAGGAATGCTTCGTGGATGTCGTCGCGTACCTCCCAGCGGATCCGCAGGCGGCGGAACCAGTGCATATGGGCGAACGCGCGCTCCACGACCCACCGTGGGGCGCCCAGGCCGGAGCCGTGCCGTATGCCTTGCCGGTGGCGGGGTTGGACATCCGGCTCGCAACCGGCGGTCGTTGATCAACAGAGTCCGGTGGCGTGTCCGTACCTGCGTTCCCTGGCGGAATCCGCCCCATCTGTCCAGCGTGGTTGTCCAGTTCGTGCAGGGATCGGCCGGCACCGCCGCACGGCCTCGCCTCCAGCGGTGCCGGTCGCTGTCACGTGTGCCCGGCCATCTCACCGGTGGCCTCCCGCTGGATGGCGGCCGACCGGCGCAGGAAGTCGAGAATCACAGTGAGCTGCTCGTCGGAGTAGTCGGCGTACAGCGCTTCCAGCCCGGCGACGAAGGTCGCGAAGAGAGCACCGAAGCTCGCCACGTGTTCCCGGTTGATCTCGACGATCACCCGGCGACCGTCGTCGCGGTCACGCGCCCGACGGACAAATCCCTTGCGCTCCAACCGGTCGATCAGTCCGCTCACCGACGCGGGCGCCAGCCCAGTTCTCGCGGCGATCTCGCCTGCGGTCAGGGCCCCCTCCCGTTCCAGCAGGTCGAGAGTCTTCTCCTCGGTCACACCCAGCCCCATCCGGGCACCGACAGCGGAGTGGAACATCACCGCGGCGTTGCTGTGCTCGCGGCCCGCCTGGTGCAGCGCGGCAAGCAGCTCACCGCGTCGATCCGTGTCCCTTGACATCCGAGCCACCCTCTCCATATATTTCGTTCGACCGAACTAAATAACTGTGTGTTATCAGACTACCGGTCAGCGGCGGAGGCCACAATGACGAAGGCATTGCTCATCGGCAGCGGAATCGGCGGCCTGACCACGGCCCTGGCACTGCGGCGTGCCGGCATCGAGCCGGTGGTGTACGAGGCGTACAGCCGGCCCGCCGACTACGCGGGGTTGTTCCTGAACACCGCCTCCAACGGCCTCAGCGCGCTGCGGGCCATCGACATCGACATCGCCCACCAGGCCGACGGATCCCCCATCCCGCGCATGATCATGTGGAGCGGCACCGGGAAGCGGCTCGGCGTCGTCGCCAACGGAACCGCACTGCCGGACGGCACGGTGAGCGTCTGTGTCCGGCGCGGCGAGTTGCTGAAGGTGCTGCGCGCAGAGGTCCGCGCCCGCGGCATCGCCATCGAGTACGGCAAACGCCTCGACACCTACCGGACCCTGCCCACCGGCGTGGCGGCACGGTTCACCGACGGTACCGAGGCCACCGGTGACCTCCTCATCGGCGCCGACGGCATCCACTCCCGTACCCGGCGCCTGCTCGACCCCGAGGCGCAGGCCCCGCGCTTCACCGGGCTGCTCAGCATCGGCGGGTACAGCCGCGGCACCGGGCTGGCTCCCACTACCGGCGCACAGCACTTCATCTTCGGTAAGTGGGCCTTCTTCGGTTACCTGGTCCGGGAGTCGGGCGAGACCTACTGGTTCGCGAACCTGCACCGTCCCGACGAACCGAGCCGGCAGGAGCTGAGCGCGACAACGCCCGACCAGTGGCCAAGATCGTGGAGCGGTGCGGGACCACTCCGGGCGCGGTCTACTTCCACTTCAAGTCGAAGGAAGCGCTGGCCGACGCCGTGATGGAGGCCCAGTCGCGCACCATCCTCCCGCGCCTCGAGTCACAGCGCCTGCAGCGCGTGGTCGACGCCACCATCGTCTGGGCGCACCAGCTCCAGACCGACCCCCTGCTGCGCGCCGGGGTCCGTCTCACGAGCGAGCGGGGCACCTATCAGGCCCACGTGGGTTCGCCGTACGAGTCCTGGGTGTCGATCCTCGGTGACGACCTGGAGGAGGCGCAGCGCGCGGGCGAGCTGCAGCCCGGGGTCGAGCCCCGGGAGCTGGCGGAGTTCATCCTCGAGGCGTGCACCGGGATGCAGATGTACACCGCCGCCACCACACGCCGGAGCGACCTCCCGGTCCTGGTGGAGCGCATGTGGCGTTATCTGCTTCCGGGTGTGGCGGTGCCGGCCATGATCACGCAGGTGCTCACGCATTCGACGTGGACGCTCGAACTCACGTGACGCTCTGCCGGGCGTCGGCCCCGAGGGTGCACCCGGCCGGTCTCCGCCCGGCCCGCACACCCCGGGGCCCTGCCGGGCCGTGACTCGTACGGGCCGGGGGCGCCGGTCCGCTGCGTGTGGTCATCGTGACGGCCTTCGGCCTCGACGCGTACGTGTACGGCACGCTGCAGGCGGGTGCGGCCGGGTTCGTCCTGCTCGTCCTGAAGGACGCGGGTCCCGTTCTGCGGAACCCCTTCGCCGCGGCCCGGCTTGAGTCTCCCGTGTGGGGGAGAGACAGGAGGCTGGGGGGATGAACGGCGAGACGCTCTTTTCGAGAGGTGAGCTGGCCCGGCGGACTGGGCTGACAGTGAAATCCATCAGGTTCTACGCGGATTCCGGGCTGGTGCCCCCCGGCCGACCGCACCGGGGCCGGGTACCGGCTGTACGGTGCCGACGCCGTCGCCCGTCTCGAACTCGTCCGCACGCTGCGGGAGCTGGACATCGGGCTGGCCGCGATCCGTGAGGTCATGGCGCAGGAGACGTCCCTTGCCCGGGTGGCGGCGACCCATGCCGAGGCGCTGGACGTGCAGATCCGTGTGCTGCGCCGACGCCGTGCCGTACTGACCACGGTGGCGAGGCGCGGGTCGACGGCCCGGGAGGTGGACGACCTGCACCGGCTCGCCCAGCTGTCCGTCGCCGAGCGGCGGCTCCTGATCGACGACTTCCTGGACTCCGTGTTCGACGGCCTGCACGGGCATCCCGCGTTCACCGGTGTCCGGCGGTCGCTGACACCCGAGTTGCCGGACGATCCCGAGGCCGGGCAGATCGAGGCGTGGATCGAGCTGGCCGAACTCATCGACGACCGTGGTTTCCGCGCCACCTTGAACCGTATGGCGCAGGATCTGGCCGCCGACCGGGCCCCGGACGACACCTCGGGCCTGCCCCGCATCCTCGCCGAGGCGGTCCGCGCCCAGGTCCTGCCCGCCCTCGCGGCCGGCACCGGAGCCGACACCCCGGAGGCCGCGCCGATCGTCGGCGCCCTCGCAGCGCACTACGCGGGCATCCTCGCCGAAATTCAGCCCCTCCGGCGTTTGAGGAGCGGGGGTCCGGGGGCTGGCCCCCGGGGCGGTCGGCCGGACTTGCGGCTTCCCCAGCCAGCCCGTCCGGCGCTTGAGGACAGCTGTCCGCAGGACTTTCGGGAAGGGGCGGGGAGGGGATCCAAACGAGCCCGTCCGGCGCTTGAGGAAGAGCCCGGAGGGCGATCGGGGGAACGGGGGCGGAGCCCCTGGGGGTGGCTCCGGGTTCTTCGCGGACTCCCAGCGCGGCCGGGCACCCCCATGAGGGCTTCCTCAGCGCTTCCCGCCCGCCCCGGGCGGAGCAAGTGGAAGGAACGCGCCAAGCACCGTGCGGATGTCCGGGCGGGGGTCGAAGTCCGGTTCCGGCGTGGTGATCTGATGGAAGATCAGGCCGTCCAGGTGGTCGAAGAGGACCCGGCCGTGGTCGCGCGGCGCCGGTGAGCCCGCGTTCTCCAGCCAGACCGAGGTCAGCTCGATCAGCGCCTGCCGGGCCCTGACCAGGGGTTCCCGTACCTCGAGGCGGGCGATGCCCTCCAGGGCCAGGGCGTAGCCGGCGGCGGAGCGGTGGCGGGCGGGGCCCAGGGCGTGCCGGACCGTGTGCGCGAGGGCGTCGGCGAGGGCTTCAGGGTCGCCGGCGGCCGGGGCCGAGGCGAAGTGTCTCCAGTCGCGGGCGTCGAGCTCTTCGAGGTGCGCGACCACGCCGGTGACCAGGAGCGCGCGGCTGCGGAAGTGGTTCGACGTGGTGCCCGCGGGGGCGTCCGCCGCCTTGTCGACCGCCTGGTACGTGAGGCCGCGGAGCCCGCCGGTGCCGAGCACCCGCACTGCCGCGTCCAGGACTTGTTCCCGCCTGCTGGGCATGCGCCCCGTGCCTTTCGTCGACCCCGCCGTCCATCCGTACTATAAATATAGTGCGGATACTACAAACATAGTAGCGTCGGTGTATGCCGAGAAGAGCGATCGTCGTGGGCGGTGGTGTCGGGGGCCTCGCCGCCGCCGTGCAGTTGCGGGCCGAGGGCTGGGACGTCGAGGTGCACGAGCGGGCCCCCGCCCTGCCCTGTGCCGGGACGTCGCTCGGGCTGTGGCCCGGGGCACTGCGGGCACTCGACGGGCTGGGGCTCGGCGGTGCGGTGCGGCGGCTCGCCCGGCCCGCGGCGTACGGCAGGTTCGTACGGGCCGACGGCGGGCTCATCGGGAACGTCGACATGGCCGCGCTGCGCCGCCGCACCGGCGATCCGGTGCATGTCACGGCCCGGATCGCGCTGTTGGAGACCCTGGCGGGGGCGCTTCCCGAGGGGGTGATCCGGTACGGGTCCACGGTGGGCGATGTGCGGGAGCTGTCCGGGCAGGACGTGGTGATCGCCGCCGACGGGCTGCGCAGCCGGGCCCGTACGGTGCTCTTCGGGGACGCTCACCGGCCCCGCCGGTCCGGTGTCACCGCCTGGCACGGCACCGCGGACCTCGACACCGACGGGATGACGGAGACCTGGGGGCGGCGGGCCCGCTTCGGTGTCCTGCCGCGCGCGGGCGGCCGTACGAACTGGTTCGCCTGCGCCCCCGCTGCGCGGTGCAGCCGGGGCGAGAGTCCTTGAGCCCTGAAATTGTCCTCAAGCGCCGGACAAGCTGAAAGATCAGCCCGCCCGGCGCTTGAGGACGGCCGGCACAGCTCAGCGGGTCCGGTAGCGCACGTACATCACGCCACTGTCGAAGGCCCGCTCCTCGACCAGCTCAAGGTCGAGTCGCACTCCGTCGGGGAAGAACCGCTTGCCGCCGCCGACCACGGTCGTGGTGACGAACATGTGGTACTCGTCCACCAGGCCGACCTCGATCGCCTGCGCAGCCAGCGTCGGGCCGTCGACGGTGAAATCGCGTTCGGCGTCGGCCTTGAGCTTGCGCACCGCCTCCGGGTCGAAGCTCCGCTCGAGGCTGGTCTTCGCGCTGGACACCGAGTCGAGCGTCGTGGAGTACACGATCTTCTCCGCGGCCTGCCAGTCCCGCGCGTACTGCAGGATCTGCGGCGGCTGGTCGGGCTCCTCCAGCGCGGTTTCCCAGTACAGCATCGTCTCGTACATCCGCCGGCCGTAGAGGTACGTGCCGACGGGGCGGAAGAGGTCGTTGATGAAGGTGTGCACCTCCGGGTCGTCGGCCCCGGTGCCGATGCCTCCCTCCGTCGCCGACACGTAGCCGTCGAGCGAGGTGACCATCGAGTAGATGAGCTTTGCCATGCGTCTCCTTCAGGTACGGGCGTGTCGGCCCGTGACCGGTTCTGCAGGTGGTGACTTCCGCACGACCCGAAACTCATCGGTCGGCCGGCCGGCGATGTGCCGCGCAGGTCCGCCGACCCTGCGCGACCGTCAGTCCGAAGAGGGCGGGCCGGACTTCCATGCGAAGGCACCTGCTGTGCGCGTTGCCAAAGATCCGTTCTCCCAGGACCCGGTGATGTCTGTCCAGTCGCTCAGGCGGGCGTTTCGCGCACCGTGCTCTGCCGCCTGGTCATAGAAGAGCCGGAACCTGTAGACCCGGTCGTCATCGGAGATGATCTGGCCGTCCTCGTGATCGGGGCCCTCTTGCAGGAGGTCGACGACGGTCGTCCGCGCAGGATCGAGCCCCTGCTCCGTCAGGATCTCCCTCAGCCGGACCCACAGGTCGAAGGAACTCGACCGCAGAAGCTCTGTGTACTGGACGACGATGCGCGACACCATGGGCTCATGATCCGGCCGGCTCCCGGTACGAGGAAACACCCCTGCTCAGGCCACGAGCAGCCGAAGGCCCAGATCCGCCGCGTCCAGCTCCGCGAGGGCACTGTTGCGGGCGGCCCACCGGCCGGAGGCGAGGTCGTCGCCGAGACTCCGTACCGCCCGCTCCTCCGCCTCCGGACCCACCCGGGTCCAGACCGAGACGGCACGGCGTACGTGGTCCTCCAGGTACGCCTCCGGGCGGCGCCAGTACGCCTCGAACAGGCCGTCCGCGCAGTCCCACGGGACCGGCACCGGCTCGCTGCGGGCGCCGAGGCCGACCTGAGCGCGCTGCCCGCCCATGCCCCCAAGCCAACTGCAGTCGTCACCCTCAATGAGAACCCGCGCATCACGAAGCAAGTCCAGCGCATCGCCGAAGCTCGCGAATGGATCATTCCGGCGGACAGCCCTGACTTGGTGACCGTCGTGGAAATTCTCAGTGCGTTGAGCGCGCTCGGCTATGTCCATATTGCCGACCGGCTCGAGGACTATGCAGAGGTCGCGGAGAGGGCTGCGCTCATCGACCGAGAGAGCCTCCGCTCCTGCGCCGGATCGGAGAGCCTGGGCGAGAGCCTTGTGATCACTGATGTGCTCGGTGACAAGTTGCTGAGTGCTCTGCGCCGACTCGCACAAACAGGTCAAGCAGACACGCCCGCCGGCGACGCTGCAGCCTAGGACCAGCGAGCACGCTGCCTTGCCCCCGGTGCCCGCTCTAGGTGTACTGACCCGTGAGGTTGGGGACGCGGCTGGCTGGTGGTTGGCCGTTGAGCGCGGTGTGTCCGCGGTGGTGATTGTAGGTGTGTAGCCAGACGGGGTATGCCTCGCGTCGCTCGCTCTCGGTCCGGTATGCCTTCGCGTAGGCCCATTCGTCCAGCAGGGTCCGGTTGAACCGCTCCACTTTGCCGTTGGTCTGCGGCCGGTAGGGGCGGGTTCGCTTGTGTGAAATACCCTGCTCTGCAGGCGAGTTGCGGAGCAATGCTCAAGACCTGTGGATCGGCCTCGGGAGGGGTGCCTCGCGGAACGCGGAGGGCGTACCTTCCCGAGTGATCGATTGATGGTCACCGA
>NZ_JBSFUU010000138.1:0-14977 GCF_053591955.1 Streptomyces sp. NPDC002845
CGCACACCGAGCGCGGCAACCGGGTGAACAACTGCACACACGGGGTCAAAAGTCACCGACCCCAAAGGGGTCCAGGTTCAGAGACCGCCGACACCCCGCCAGATCATCTGGCGGCCTTTGAGAACGAAGACGGGGTCCCACTCCGACGGGGGTGTCGCTGGGCAGCTGAACATGTCGGCGAACTCGCCTCGACCGAGCAGTCGAGCAAGGTCGGTCCAGTCAGCCACATGCGGGTTATGGGCATTCGTGGACCTGGCGTTGCGTGACTTCACGCGCAGGCCGAGCGGCGGCCAGACGTCGCCGGGTCGCGTCCCGCGTCGTACCGCGTCGTGGTGTAGGGGATCAAGCGTTGGGAGTTCCGGTACGGGGCTCCACACGATCTTCGCCGAGCCACCCGAACCCGCCCGCCGTCACCTTTTCGACGGTGGGCCCCCGGCCCCGCCGTGGACCCGTGGTGTCCCAGACCCGCACTCCGCATCGGAGACGGCCGTCAGCCGGTCGTCTGCTCCGAAGAGGAGCTGCGAGCCGTCGTCGTCACAGACGCCCTTCGCTCTGTCCCAAGTGCCGTGCAGCGTACGGCCGCCAGTGAGCTACCGGCCCTGCGGTGAGCCGCGCCCTCGGGGCTCAGGGTCGGTGTCATACCCGGGGATGAGGAACCAGGTCTTCGGTACGTCTCAGGGCCCTCCATGAGGACCGGAGCAGGGTTGGACGCGCCGTGGGAGAGCCGGACGCGACGATGGGCACGCTCCGGGCCGGAGCCGCCGCAACAGCAGCACGGTTCTCTGGAGCGTCATCCGCTCATCCGTCGTCCAGCCCATCGGAGTACTCCCTCATGTCCACCGCATTCACCGTGTCCACCGCCGGCAGCACCGCCGTGGCCGCGAGCGCCACGGAACTGTCCAAGATCTACGGGCAGGGCGAGACTCAGGTGGTCGCCCTGGACCGGGTCACCATCGGCTTCCGCCGAGCCGAGTTCACCGCGATCATGGGGCCCTCCGGCTCCGGCAAGTCCACGCTGATGCACTGCGTCGCTGGACTCGACACGTTCAGCAGCGGCTCCGCGCGCATTGGCGACATCGAGCTCGGCAGGCTGCGGGACAGTCAGCTCACCCAGCTGCGCCGGGACAAGATCGGTTTCATCTTCCAGGCGTTCAACCTGCTCCCCATCCTGACCGCTGCGGAGAACATCACGCTGCCGATGGACATCGCCGGCCGCAGGCCCGACCAGGAGTGGTTGGACAGGGTCATCGAGATGGTGGGGCTGCGGGACCGTCTCGACCACCGGCCCACCCAGCTCTCCGGCGGCCAGCAGCAGCGCGTGGCCGTGGCCCGAGCCCTGGCCTCCCGCCCCGAGATCGTCTTCGCCGACGAGCCCACCGGAAACCTCGACTCACGCTCCGGCGCGGAGGTGCTGGGCTTCCTGCGCAACTCCGTACGGGAGTTGGGGCAGACGGTGGTGATGGTGACCCACGATCCGGTGGCCGCGGCATACGCGGACCGGGTGGTGTTCCTGGCGGACGGACGGTTCGTCGACGAGATGGTGCAGCCCACCGCCGACGGGGTTCTCGATCGCATGAAGGAGTTCGACGCCAGGGTCCGCGTCAGCTGACCCGCGCGGATCACCGCCCCGCCGCCCGGCCCACGTTTCCCTCCTCCCCCTGCCCTCAACGGCCTGGTCGCATCCCCGCGCCGGGCACCCCGACCATGACTTGGACAGAGGAACCCATGTTCCGCACCGCACTGCGCAATGTGCTCGCGCACAAGGCCAGACTGCTGATGACCCTGCTCGCTGTCACTCTCGGCGTCGCCTTCGTCTCCGGCACCCTGACCTTCACCGACACCCTCCGCAACGCCTTCCAGAACGACACGGCGAAGAGCTACGAGAACGTGGCCGTCGCCGTCACTCCGACCCCAACCACGAGCGAGCGGAACCCCGCCGTCAGCCGACAGACTTTCGACAAGATCAGGAAACTCGACGGCGTCAAGAGCGTGGTCGGCCGGGCAGGCGGCGTCGCGTTCGTCGCGGACCGGGACGGCAAACTGATCGGCAGCGGCTGGTCCAACGCGGGCTCCGCCTTCGCCCCCGGCAAGGACGGCACGGACGACCGCTACACCTTCGTCAAGGGCTTCGGCCCCGTCGCGGACGGCCAGATAGCGCTCGACCAGGACTCCGCGGCCAAGGGCGGCTACCAGGTGGGCGACACCGTGCGCGTCGCCACCAACGGCCCGGCGCGGGAGTACACCCTCTCGGGGATCTTCACCACGGACGACGGCGCCGTCAACGCCGGCGGCAGTCTCGTCCTCTTCAACACCGCCGTCTCCCAGCGCCTCTACCTCCAGCCGGGCTTCTACAACGACATCACCGTCAAGGCCGCCCCCGGCGTCAGCGACGTTGCCCTCCGCGACAGGATCCAGAAGCTGCTCCCGGACGACGACATGCAGGCCTTGACCGGGCGGCAGCTCGCGGCCCAGCAGGCCGAGCGCATCGAGCACGAGCTGTCCGGCCTCAAGAAGATGCTGCTCGCCGCCGCCGGCATCGCGCTCTTCGTGGGCATCTTCCTGATCTCCAACACCTTCACCATGCTGGTCGCCCAGCGCACCAAGGACCTGGCCCTGCTGCGGGCCGTCGGCGCCTCCCGCCGCCAGGTCACCCGCTCGGTGCTGAGCGAGGCCCTGGTGGTCGGGGCGGCCGCCTCCGCGGCCGGGTTCGTGCTCGGACTGGTGATGGCCGTCGCCTTGCGCTCCGCGATGGGCGGCTTCGGCGCCAAGATCCCGAACGGCCCGCTGATCGTCTCCTCGACCACGATCGTCGCGGCGCTCGCCGTGGGCGTGCTGGTTACGATGCTCGCTGCCTGGCTGCCAGCCCGCCGGGCAGCGAAGATCCCGCCGGTCGCCGCCCTGGGCAGTGTCCACCTGCCCGCGACCACCAAGTCCCTGGTGGTGCGGAACTCGATCGGCGCCCTGGTGACCCTGTTCGGCTCGGCACTGATCCTCTCGGGCTCGACGGCCGGCACCGAGGCCGGCATGGCGGCCGTCGCGTTCGGGGCCTTCTTCACCATGATCGGCGTGATCGTGCTGATCCCGCTGCTGTCCCGGCCCGTGATCGCCCTGGTCCGGCCGCTGCTGCGGGCCTTCGGAGTCTCCGGCACGCTGGCCGGGCGGAACGCGGTGCGCAACCCGCGCCGCACGGGCGCCACCGCCTCCGCCCTGGCCATCGGGCTGACCCTGATCACCGCGGTGTCGGTGCTCGGCGTCAGTGTCGGCCAGGCCCTGGACCAGCAGATCACGGACCGGGTCAAGGCCGACTACATGCTCGCCCCGGCCCAGGAGTTCGGCACCATGGACGCCTCGGCCGTGGACGCCGTACGCAAGGCGCGGGGTGCGACCGCGGTCTCCCCCCTGCGGGAATCGGAGCTGACGCTCGACGGCAAGCCGACCCAGGTCGCCGGCATCACCCCCGGCGCATTTCATGAGGTCCTCGCCCCGGAGCTGGTCTCCGGCTCCCCGGACACCCTCGCCAAGGGCCGGATCGCGGTCCCCGACGAGGTGGCCCGCGCCAACGGCTGGAAGGTCGGCGACACCCTCCCGGTGACCTACACGGACAAGACCACGGTCAAGCTGACCATCGGCGCGATCTTCAAGGGTAATGAGTTCGTCTCCTCGTACAGCGTCCTCGTGCCCGAGGAGACCCTCCGCGCGGACGACTCCCGGGCGTACATCTCGCGGATCTTCGTGAAGATGGACGGCGGCGTGAGCGACCGCAACGAGCAGGCCCTCGTCGACGCCCTCGGCAACAGCCCCGCGTTCCGCGTGATGGACCGGCAGGACATCTACAACGAGTTCGGCGGCATCATCGCCTCCATGCTGAAGATGATGTACGCGCTCCTGGCGATGGCCCTGGTCATCGCGGTCCTGGGCATCATCAACACCATGGCCATGTCGGTCTTCGAGCGGCGGCAGGAGATCGGCATGCTGCGGGCGACCGGTCTGGACCGGCGCGGGGTGAAGCAGATGGTGCGGCTGGAGGCCGTGGTCATCTCCCTCTTCGGCGCGGTCGTCGGCATCGCCGTCGGTGTCTTCCTGGGCTGGGCGCTCAGCCAGATGACCAAGGACGCCCTGCCGGACCTTGCGGTGGTGCTGCCCTGGGGCCAGATCGGGCTGTTCCTGCTGTCGGCCGCCGCGGTCGGTGTCCTGGCCGCGGTGTGGCCGGCCCGCAGCGCCGCGCGTCTCAACATGCTGACGGCGATCAAGACGGAGTAGCGAGACACCCGGCGTTCGCCGTGCGTGCGGAGGACCGGCCCACGCCCAAGAGGCGTGGGCCGGTCGCCGTACGGAAGACCGCCCCGGGCGGCGGGTCCCGCTTCGGTAAGGCCGCGCTCGCAGCGGTCGCCGCCACCGCGCTGACCGGGGGTCTCGCGGACAGCGCCAACGTCGCCGTCCTCAGCTCCCTGCCGTGGAACGCGACCACGTTCCAGAACGAACAAGTACATGCCGCGCCTCGACTACGACTCGGACGGCTGCCTTCCCGCGGCGGCCGTCGACGGGAGCGGACGGCTCAACGGCGGCCTCAGGAACGGCGTGGCGTTCCACGCTTGGCCACGACAAGGCCGGGCTCATCGGCACTGCTCGTGCCAAGCACCCGGCCGCCCGGGGCCCGACGCCCGTGCGGCTCGGCACTCCACTACCGTCTGGGGGCTGTTCGAACGCTGAGGCGTGGGGCTTTTTCAGGGATCTGTGCCAGCGTCTGCGCCCGGCCGGACAGGACCGCAGGAAGCCGTAGGCGTACAGTCGCACAACCAGTCGGCGACCTCCTGGTTCGCGGCCTAGGCGTCGGTCAGGTGCGGGCGGTCGCTGCTGGCGCTGCCCGCGCCCGGCGGAAGACCGCGTTTACGCGCAACCACGCGCTGGCACGGCGTCCAGGTCGTCGCGACCTGGGTGCACGGCGGGACGGACTTCTCGCTGCGACGCTCGAAGGACGAGGTCCTCTCCCAGTCTCACTCGTAGCCGAAGCTGCCGCCCGCGGTGGCGGAGAAGCTACTCTTCGCGACTGCCGCTGACGAAGGTCACTTGTCCTCTGTCGTGCCGCGGTTGCCGGTCCCCTCGGGGGTGGGGGCGGGCTTGGCCTTCATGGGCCAGGGCGAAGCCTCCGCATAGTCGCACCCGTCGGGGGAGACCCTCCACGAACCGTACGGCTTCCCGAAGACGTCCCGCATGTGCGCTTCCGGGATCTTGAACTCGCCGGTTGTGAGGTTGTAGGTCATGCTGTGCCTCTGGTTGCACAGCCGGTCCAGTGTGACGTCGGTGTTCCCGGGACCTGTACCGCCGATGTTGCTTGCGCTGCCCGGTCCGCTTCCGTCCGCCTGCGCGGAACCGGTGCCGGTCACCAGGCCGGTCAGGGCCAGGGCGGTGGAGACGGTGACGAGGGCGCACTTCTTCAGGGACGACTTACGTGTGAGGCGCATCGGGGGTGGCTCCCACTTCTGCTCGACTGACGTCGCTCTCCCGGGCACAACCAGGGCACCTGGCCCTGCGGCGGGAGAGGGTTCTGTATCCGTAGAGATGCTTTCGGCGAGGACTCCGTTCCGAATGAACCGGACAGGGATTGGCCGTCCTGCACCGCGAGCCCGACGTGACGAACTGCCTACTGCCGCCCGAGACCGGGTTCCCGGGCACTGACCAGGATCGAGACGTTGCCGAAGACGTCCTCGCCTCGTCCCATGCGGGCGTGCGCCTGACCCAGTTCGGAGAACGGCAGGACGCTGCCCAGAACCGGGTCGATGACACCGTGGACGACCAACTGGTTGTAGGCGATGGCCTGTTCGTCATTGGTGCCGTGGGAGCCCTGCAGACGCTTCTGCCGGGTCCAGTGGTAACGGAGATCGACCATGGCGTCGAAGCCGGTCGTGCCGGCGCAGATCACCACCATGCCGCCCGGCCTGCACAGGAAGACGCTGGTGGGGAGGGTGGCTGCGCCGGGGTGTTCGAAGACGATCGCGGGGTCCTCGCGGCCACCGGCGATCTCCCACAGCTTCTTGCCGAAGGCGCGGGCGCCGGCGGACCACTCCTTCTGGCCCGCGGTGTCGTCCACCAGCGGTGGCACGCCCCAGTGGCCGAACTCCCGGCGGTTGATGTAGCCGATCGCCCCGTACTTCGTGGCGTACTCGCCGCGCTCGTCGTCGGAGACCACGGCCACCGCCCGGCCGCCGGCCGCCTTCACCAGCTGGGACGCCTGGGTTCCCAGGCCTCCGGAGCCTCCCCAGACCAGGACCAGGTCACCCTCCTGGAGGGTGTTGCCCGGCCAGCCGTGCAGCATCCGATACGCCGTTGTGCCGACCAGGGTGGGTGCGGCGGCCTCCTCCCAGGTGAGGTGGGGCGCCTTGGGCAGTACCTGGTGGGCTTGGACGCGGGCGAACTGACCGAAGGAGCCGTAGTTGGTGTCGTAGCCCCAGATGCGTGCCGACGGGGCGATCATCGGGTCGCGTCCGGCGGCGATCCACGGGTCGTCGGCGTCCCAGTACCCGGGGTGGGTGACGACGTGGTCGCCCACAGCGATGTTCTCCACGTGGCTGCCGACGGCGTAGACGATGCCGGACAGGTCGGATCCGCCGATGTGGAAGTCCTCGGTTTCGCCCCTGCGTTGACGCGTGGCGATCTGGTCGACGGGGTAACCACGGGCGGCCCATACGTTGTTGTAGTTCACGCCGGCGGCCATGACCGCGATCAGGACTTCGTCGGGGCCTATCTTCGGGACCGGGACGGTCTCCTGCCGGAAGGCGGTGGCGGGATCGCCGAAGCGGTCCTGGCGTACGACGGAGGCGGTCATCGTCTGCGGGACGTCGCCGAGTGGGGGCAATTCTCCGATGGGGACTTCTCGCACCTGTGCGCTGGAGACGGTCTCGCGCTGGTCGTCGGTCGTGGGCATGGTCCGCCTTTCGGATCGTCGGTGTGGTGATGTCGGTTGCGGTGACTGATGTCAGGGGCGCGGGTCGGCCAGGACGATGCGGGCGTCCAGGGCCGTCGCTCCCTTCGGCGTGACGGCCACGGGGTTGCACTCGATCTCGTCGATCTCGGGATGGGCAGCGGCGAACAGGGACACGGCACTCACGACCCTGGCGGCCGCGTCGAGGTCCACCGCCGGGCGGCCGCGGAACCCGGTGAGGAGCCAGGTTCCCTTCAGCGACAGCAGCAGTCCGCGGGCGGCAGCGGGGGTGACCGGGCCGAGCGCGCAGCGGATATCGCGCAGGAGTTCGGTGTACACGCCGCCGATGCCGACGAGTACGACGGGGCCGAACGACGGATCGCGGCGGACACCGACGATGATCTCCACGCAGTCCGTGAGGTCGGCCATCTCCTCCACGGAGACAGCCGGAGGGCCGAGTCTGTGCCGCAGATCGAGCCAGGCTTCCTCCAGACGTGAGAGGTCCGGGATGCCCAGCACCACGCCGCCGCGGTCGGACTTGTGCTCGTCTCCGAGAGCCTTGAGCACCATCGGGAACCGCATCCGGCTGGCGGCCCGCCGCAGTTCCTCCCGCGTCGACACTTCCGCGGCCCGGACGAAGGGAATCCCGGCGGATGCGAGCTGCCGTCTGGCAGCGGTGTATCCGGACTCGGTCAGGGGCGGGGAAGGCGGGGGTACGTCGGGGACGCCGGAGGCCGCCGCGCCGCCTCGGGCGGTGATCCGCTCCAGTACCCACGCGGCCGTCTCGACGTCGCGGTACACCGCCACCCCGCCCTCCCGCAGCACCTGGGCAGCGGGCGACGTGTCGAACATGAGGTGGGCGATGAACGCCTTGGCGGAGCGGGTCGCGATGTCCGCCAACTCCCTGGCCACGCGGAGCTCTGCGTGGCCGAGTTCGGTGCTGTACTTCCGGTATCCGCCGAAGTAGCCGGTGAGCAGGACCGAGTCCACGTCTGCCGCCCCGGTCAGGATCCGGCTGACGCGGGAGAACAGCTCGATGTCCTTCTCGCCGGCACCGGCAGTATCGATGGGGTTCGAGATGCCCGGTGCCGAGGCGAGTTCCGCGGCGACGAGGGCCCTGGTCTCCGTCGAGAAGGGCTCGACCAGCAGGCTCCGTATCTCCACGGCGTCGCCGGCCAGTGAGGCGTGTCCACCGCCGTCGGCGAACACCGCCACACGCGGCCCCGCGGGGAGAGCGGTGCGGGTGAGCGCCTGCAGGAGGTCCGCCATCTCGGCCGGGCTGGTGACGAGTTCGGCCCCGGCGGCGGCGCACACGGACCTGATCGCGACGTCGGAGCTGACCATGGCTCCGGTGTGGGATGCCGCGCCCCGGACTGAGGCGGCGCCCCGGCCGACGGTCAGCAGAACAACGGGCTTGCCCGCCGCGGTCGCGCGGGCCGCGGCCCGCGCGAAACGCCGTCCGTCCTGGAAGCCCTCGCAGTACACCGCGACGGCGTCGGTTCCGTCGTGAGCGGCCATGGAGTCGATCAGGTCGGCGCAGTCGACATCGGCCTGGTTGCCGATGCTCGCGAAGCGTGAGATGCCCATGCCGTAGTCCGCCAGCCGGGTGGCCACGTCGACGGCGATGTTGCCGCTCTGCGAGACCAACCCCACCGTGCCGACCGGGAAGGTGTTGGCGCAGGCGTCGAGCGCCGCTGTGTGGTCGAGTACGCCCAGACAGTTGGGGCCGAGCAGGACCGCCCCCGCCTGACGGACGCGCTGGACGAGCGCGCGCTGGCGCACCAGATGCTCGCCGCCCAGCTCGCCCAGCCCGGAGGTGATGCCCACGATGGCGCGGACCCCGGCGCGCAGGGCGTCGTCCACCGCCTCCTCGAACGCGGCGGCCGAGACGGTGACCACGGCCAGATCGACCTCTTCTCCGAGGCCCGCGAGGCTGGGAACGGCGGGGCGCCCCAGCACGGTTGACCGGGAACGGTTGACGAGGTGCACCGGGCGGGCGCCGACGACGGCACGGACGGCCAGCCAGTTCCCGTACTTCTCCGGATCGTCCGATGCGCCGACAATGGCGATGGACCGCGGGTTGAAAAGAGCCTCGATATCCCGCACCGCGTCCCGCTCCCGAATCCCCGACTGACTCATGGCGACCCCACCTTCAGATTCAAGTCGCGTTTGATTCGGCCATGGAAAAGTCACCGATGGGGCAGGGAAATCCCCTGCCCCATCGGCTTGCTGATTCTCCGGCCGTGGCCCTACTGTGCTGCATCACACCAGGCACCTGAACCGTGCCGGGGTACGAAAGTTCCTCTTGCTTTCATACCGTGGACGGCGGTGGCATCGAGATGCGAGACGCAAGGGGAGCGGGAGCCAATGACCCTGACGTTGCGGGAACTGCTCGCGATTCCACAGATCACCAACAAGGTGCTGGCCGGATCCGCCGGTCTCGACCGTCCCGTGGTCTGGGCGCACGCCTGCGAGATGCCGGCACCCTGGGACTGGGTGGGCGAGGGCGAGCTCCTCATGTCCATCGGGCACTGTGTCCCCGCCGACGAGAGCGGACAGGCGCGCTTCGTCAGACAGCTGGCCGAGGCGGGCCTGTGCGGCGTGGCCCTGGGCGACTACGCGCCGATGCCACGCCTCTCGCAGGCCATGCTGGACACCGCCGACGACCTCGGTTTCCCCGTCCTGCTCACCGCGCACGACACCCCTTTCTCCGTGGTCGCGCGTGCCGTGGCGACCGCCAATCAGCACGCGGAACTCCAGCGGCTCTGGCAGCTCTCGCGCCTGAACGTCGCGGTGGGCAGCCCCGACCGGAAAGGAAATGAGTCTCTGCTTGATCGGGTCGCGAAAGAGCTGGGTCACGCCGTCTTCGTCGTCGACGCGCGGCATGGAACGGAAATCCTGACCGGAAAAGAGCGGCTCGAAAAGCGGGTGGCACACGCAATCGTCCAAGGAGTGGAGTCGAATCTGCAACGACTGCCCGCCCGCCTGCACCTGGATCTCGGTGACGCCTCCTGCACCTGCTTCCCGGTGCCCAGCAGCCGGCCCGCGATGCTCGTCATCCCCGACCGCACGGGCAACCGCATCGACCCGTTCGCCGTACTGCACCTGGCGAGTCTGATCGCCGTCGAGGTGGAGCGGCTCACCATGGAGCGCGAGAACCTCAAACGAGCGGCCCGGCAGCTGTTCAGTCAACTGATCGAGGGACGTGTAGACAGCGACTCCGCGGCCCGGCAACTGCGCCAGCACGGAATCGTCCAGGAATCACTGACGGTGGCCGCCCTCCATGAGGACGAGTGGGGCGTGAGCGACGTCCTGTCCGATCACGGGATCGCACACCTCGCCACCACCGCCGGTGACGTCGTCCTCGTCCTGGTGGAAGCGGCACAGGGGGGAGATCTGCCGGCCGTCCTCGACGCGGAGACTCCGGTCGGTACGTCCTCTGTGGTCCATGTCCTCTCGCACATACCCGATGCGACACGAGAGGCCCGTTGGGCGCTGCAAGCGGCTCGTTCCCAGGGCGGAGGGCACGTCGACTACGCGGCCGAGCACCCTCTGTTCCTGCCGAGGACCGTCACCGAGGCGCAGAACGCGGCACGCAGCGTCCTGGGCGCGGTGATCGACTACGACAGCGCGCACCGTACCGAGTTGATCCGGTCGCTGGAGGTGTACCTGGCCTGCGACCGGTCGTGGAAGAAGGCGGCCGAGGTGCTGAGCATCCACAAGCAGACGCTGGGTTCCAGGCTCGCCAAGATCGAACAGCTCACGGGGCGCAGCCTGGGCACCACTCAGGACGTCGCCGAGTGCTGGATGGCGCTGCTCGCGCTGCGGACCGTCGTACTGGAAACGGAGACCCCGTCGCGTCCGGTCTCGGGCGCCGCGCCTGAGGCACTCACCCCGCGGTGCCGTACCGGGCGTCCCGCCAAGCGAGGGCGGCCTTGAGCCCCTCGGCTGCCGCGATCCTGTCGAACTCCTGCTGCTCCGGGGTGTTGGCGCCGTTGAGGATCGCCGAGATGTCCACGCCTGCGTCCACCGCGGTGCGCAAGCCCTTGGCTTCGTACGCCCTGTTCAGGGCCTGCTTGGTCAGCCGCAGGACGGCGAGCGGCGTGGGGGCGATCCGCAGCGCGAGTCGCTCGGCGGCCGCGGAGAGCTCCTGAAGCGGCACCACCTTGTTGACGAGCCCGGCGGTGAGCGCTTCGCGCGCGTCGATCCTGTCGCCGGTGAAGAGGAGCTCGTTCGTCTTCTTCTGCCCGAGTACGAACGGCATGATCAGGGCGACGGGGCCCGAGCCGTACTGGATCTCGGGTTCCCCGAACCGGGCGTCCTCGGCCGCGACGATCATGTCGCAGGCCATGGCGATCTCGCAGCCGCCCGCCAGGCAGTAGCCCTGGACGACGGCGATGGTCGGCTTCGGACAGGACCAGATCCGCAGGGTCACATCGGCATCGCGGCGCAGCACGGGCAGCCAGTCCAGCGGCGTTTGCGTGCCGTCCTCGATCTCGTCGTTGATGTCGTACCCGGCGCAGAACGCCCGGCCGGCCCCGCTGATCAGGACGACCTTGACGCCGTCGTCCGCGGCCGCGCGGGCAACGAGCCGGTCGAGCTTGAGCACCGCCTCGGTGTTGAGGGCGTTGAGCTTGTCGGGACGGTTCAGGGTGATGCGGGCGAGGGGGCCCTCGGTCTCGTACAGGACGACGTCGGTCATGCCGTGAGTGTGCGGGCGGACAGGCGGCGGATGAACCGTGCTGCGGTCTGAAAGGCAGACGTGCGGTCATACCCCAGACAATGGCCCTGACATCAATTCCGGATAAGTAAATAAGTTGCCGGTAAACAACAGAAAGTGTGGCGAATTCCACTCTGAGCTGCACCGGTAGGATCCATGTCAAGGAAATCACTCCTCGACGGCTCCGCAGCCCGAAATCGCTTAGACGTTGTCTCATTTGGAGTGCTGGGTATTCTGCACCGCGTGGTGATGGTCGAGCGCATGGTGCCAGACGAGTTGTGGGAGCTGTTCCAGCGGGTGGTCCCACCTGCTCCATCGCGGCCGCAGGGCGGCGGTCGGCGTCGGTACGGGGATCGCGAGGTGCTTGCCGCGATCATCTTCGTGGCCACGACGGGCTGCACTTGGCGGCAGTTGCCGCCGGTCTTCGGTCCGTCGGGGCCGACTGACGCACCGGCGCTTCACCGAGTGGACCGCCGCCCGGGTCTGGGCCAAGCTGCACCGCGTCATCCTCGACGAGCTGGGTTCGCGCGGCGACCTGGACTGGTCGCGTTGCGCGATCGACTCGGTGAACATGCGGGCCCTGAAAGGGGGGACCTGACAGGTCCGAATCCTGTCGACCGGGGCAAGAAGGGCTCGAAGATCCATTTGGTCACCGAGCGGACCGGTTTACCCCTCTCCATCGGCATCTCTGGCGCTAACCTGCACGACAGCCAGGCACTCGAGCCGCTCGTGCGCGGCATCCCGCCGATCCGATCCCGCCGCGGCCCGCGCAGACGACGGCCCGCCAAGCTGCACGCGGACAAGGGCTACGACTACGACCACCTGCGCCGATGGCTACGCAAGCGCGGCATCCGGCACCGCATCGCCCGCAAGGGCATCGAGTCCTCCACCCGGCTCGGTCGGCACCGCTGGACGATCGAGCGCACGATGTCCTGGCTGGCCGGCTGCCGCCGCCTGCACCGCCGCTACGAACGCAAGGCCGAACACTTCCTGGCCTTCACCGCCATCGCCTGCAGCCTCATCTGCTACCGCAGAATCGCCAAATGAGACGACGTCTTAATCGAACTCTCATGTAATTCATGTTCGTCTCACGTTCGCCGCTCCGGCGGGCCGACGGGGGCCCTATTGCTGGGTGGATGTCCGCATTTGGCCGCTCCGGCTATCGCTGGTCGCAGGTGTCCGGGCCGCCGTACGCGATCACGTCCATGACCCTGGCCACCGGTGCCGTGCACGTGGCCGCCCAGCGTCCGATCGATTGGCTTCTCCCGTGACCGCGACCGACCATCAGCTCCCACCGGCGGACCGGCACCGCTCCGAGCCCCCGCCCGGCCGCCGTTTCGCCAGCCGGCCCGCGAGGACGCCCAGGGCACCGAAGATCTTTACGGCCCGGAAGCAGCAGTCATCTTCACCGAGGCGGTCACCGCCGCGTACCGGCAGGCCGGGCTGAAGGTGTCGTACATCGACGACTGGTACACCTACCACCTCGGCCAGGGCGAGGTGCGCTGCGGCACCAACACCCTGCGCGACACGTCGACCGCTTGGTGGCACCGCCCGTAGTCGACCCGCCACTTCCCACTTCGCGACGCGCATCGACCGGCCACGTTACACGGGACCACAAGACCCAGGCAGCACCGCGGACGTGGCCGAGTCATGCGCCACCACAACGCCCATGACACCTACTCACCCCTCGCGGAACCAGGCGTCGTCGGGCAGGCGGGTCAGACGGATGGCCATGTACGGGCGGCCTGGCAGGTCCACGCGCACGCTGGTGTCCGCCGTCGCGCCGACACGGTCGATGGTCATGGCCCAGGTGTCGATCACGTCGATGGCGAACCGGCCGCCGGCGGGCAGGCGGATGTTCCTGAAGCGTGGGCGGTTGAAGCCGAAGTAGATGAGTTCGTACGCGCCCTGGACCCCGCCGCGGGGGGCGTCCCAGTCGGAGGGAAGGGGGTCGAGAACGCCGGTGGGGGACTGCCGGACGACATCCCGCAAGAACGCGATGCGTTCAGGGCTGGACCCGATCAACGCGCCGCCCTTGGACCACCACAGCTCCTCGGCGTCGTTGAGGTAGGTCTCGCCGTGCTGGACGTACCCGCCGCGGACCGCGCCCTCCCAGCAGCGCCGTACCAGTTCCTCACCCGTGAGGTTGCCCCAGCCGTGCTCGACGTCGCCTTCGTACCCGCATTCGTCGACCACGACGGGCTTGCCCCACCGTTCCCGCCAGGTGTCGGTGTTCTCCGCGGTGCGGTACGCGTCGGTGCGCTGGATGCTGCAGTGTGTGATCCACGGCCTGGCGTGGTCGTAGAACGGGCGGCAGTTGTGGATGGAGGTCAGATGGCCGTACGGGTCCTCCTTGGCCACGATGCCGGCCAGACGTTCCCAGTCGGCCTCGCTCTTGGCCCTTACCAGGTCGTACTCGTTGGCCATCGACCACCACACGTTCGACAGCGCCGACAGCCGCCGCACGGCGTAGCGCGTCAGCCGGTCGTCGGCGTCGCGCCCCAACTCGGCGAAGCCCCACCGGTCGTAGGGGTGGAAGAGGATGACGTCCGCCTCGATCCCCAGTTCACGCAGCGCGCACACCTCGTCCTCGAACCGCCGGAAGAACCGGGGGTCGAACCGGGTGGTGTCCCAGCCGTCGGCCGGGGAGCCGGGGAACGGGTACAACTCGGGCTCGCCGGTGTTGTAGACGTACGCCTTGGGCAGCAGGCACATCCGCACCTTGGTGAACGGGCCGGCCGCCAGCGTGTTCCGGGTCGCGGCCCGCAGGCGTTCCCCCTGGTGCGTCCAGGCGTACGCGGTGGTTCCGATCGGCAGGTACCGCGTGCCGTCGGCATACGCGAAGTGGTACTGGTCGGCGACCCGCACCGGACCGTGCAGTCCCGGTGCGGCCGGCCCGGTCAGGAAGCGGCCGGAGAGGCCGTCGAGCGACCGTGTCGTGGACGACGTGACGAAGGTCCAGGATCCCTCGGCGTCCGGCATGAACCGGATCCGGTACGTTCCGCCCCCGTCGTAGAAGCCGCCGACGCGCAGCTCGCGCCGTCCGTCGCTGAACGTCGCGCCGAGTTCGGCGTCGGTGAACGGGTTGCCGTGCGACGGTCCGTCGAGCTCGATCTCGAACACGTCCCACCGAGCGCAGTGCTCGCCGTGACGTATACGGGCCTTGCTCTCGTCATCGTGGTCCACAGGACCGAACTTAGCGGGAGCAGGGGACCGGCCGGCGATCTTTTTGCGTCACGTGCTGACTCTGCTGCTCAATTCCGTGCGGGGTGACGGTGGGCGCGGGATGATCGTCCGTGCGGCTGTTGTCCTGTAGTGCGGCCGTGGGGGTGATGCGG
>NZ_JBSFUU010000139.1:0-14795 GCF_053591955.1 Streptomyces sp. NPDC002845
CCTTCACCTCACCGGCCTCGGCACCTGACCGCGAACACGCCAACAACCAGCTCCGAAGTCAACCCCCGAAGGACTTATGACGCAGACCACTTAGCGTTCCGGCGTTTCACAGGGATTTGAAACGATTCAGCACTTCCGCCTTCCAGGCGGACGATTTGGGGGCTGAGATCATGCGGGAATCCATCACGTGGCGTCGCGGGATGACACGTCGTTCGGTGCTGGCGACGGCGACCGGCCTGACGACGGGGGCCGTCGTGTCGTTCGGCCCGGCGCTCCCGGCGGGCGCCATCGAGGGCCGGGGAACGGGCGCCGGCTGGTTCGCCGGGCCGCCGCGGGCCGTGCGGCCCAAGGTGCGGTGGTGGTGGCCGGACGGGCTGGTCGAGCCGGACGAAGTCGCCCGGGAGATCGACCAGTTGGCCGACGCCGGGTTCGGCGGGGCCGAGATCGCCGCCGTGCACCACAGCATCCGTGACAAGTCGGTCCTGGACACCACCCGCCGCGGATGGGGCAGCAGAGCGTGGCGCGAAGGTGTCGAGGCGGCGCTGCGGCGGGCCGCGAGACGCCGCCTCACCATCGACCTCACCCTCGGCCCGAGCTGGCCCGCCGCCGTCCCCGGCATCACCCCGGACGACGAGGCGGCCGTCAAGGAACTCGCCTACGGGCGCGCCTCGTTGACCGGCGGCGCCACCTTCAGCGGGCCGGTGCCGCCGCCCGTGCACGAGGCGGCCCCCGGCGTCGCCCGGCAGCAGCTCCTCGCTGTGCAGGCGGCCCGCGTCGAGCCCGCCCACTCCACTCGCAAGGAGACCGGGCTGGACCTCGCGAGCGTCGAGGATCTCACCCACCTCGTCAGGGACGGCGCCCTCACCTGGACGGCGCCGTCCGACGGGGAGTGGGTGCTGATCTCGTACTGGCAGCGGGGCTCCGGGCAGCAGCCCGAGTCCGGTCCGCACTCCTCCCCCGCCGCCTGCGTCGTCGACCACTTCAGCGTCGCCGGTACCGCCGCGATCACCCGGTACTGGGAGTCGCATCTGCTCACTCCCTCCTTGCGGCGACTGCTCAGGGCCGCGGGCGGGGCGTTCTTCGAGGACTCCATCGAGCTGGAGACCGACGGCCTGCAGTGGACGCCCCTGCTGCCCGAGGCCTTCGAGAAGCACACCGGCCGGCCGCTCCTGCCGTACCTCGCGGCGCTCGTGCTCGACGACAGCGACCAGGTCTTCGCCTTCGAGGCTCAGCTGACCCGGCAGATCCGGCACGACTTCTGGGAGACCGTGTCCGGGCTGTTCAACCGCCATCATGTGCGCGGCCTGCGCGACTGGGCGCACTCCCTGGGCATGTCCCTGCGCGCCCAGCCGTACGGGCTGCGGACCGACGCCATCGCCTCGGCGGCGATCCTCGACATCGCCGAGGGCGAATCGCTCGGCTTCAAGAACCTGGACGACTACCGCTGTCTGGCGGGCGGCAGGGACATGGCGGGGCACACCGTGCTGTCCTGTGAGGCGGGCGCGTACGCCGGATCCGCGTACAGCACGACCTGGGACCGCTTTCTGCGCACCATGGGCGGGGCGTACGCGGCAGGCGTCAACCAGACCGTCCTGCACGGCTTTTCCTACGCCACCGCACCAGGGGTGGGCTGGCCCGGCTTCGCCGCGTTCAGTCCGTACAACGGGGCGGCCGGATACGGCGAGTCCTGGGGTCCGCGCCAGCCGACCTGGCGGCACATCGACGACATCACCGGCTACCTCGGCCGCGTTCACCGCGTGCTCCAGGCGGGCACCGCCCGGGCGGACGTGGCCGTCTTCCGCCAGACCGGCTACTCCGCCACCGGGATCGGCGCCTCCTGGCTCACCTCGACCGGTGTCCCGCTCGGCTGGACCCACCAGTTCCTCAGCGGTCCGCTGCTCGACCTGCCGGCCGCCACCGTCGCCAGGGGCCGACTCGCCGCCGAAGGACCGGCGTACAAGGCGCTGTTCGTGGAGGCTGACTTCTTCTACGGCTCCACACCCACGCTCGCCGAGGCCGACGCCCGCAAGCTGCTGGAGTTCGCCACCGCCGGGCTGCCCGTCGTCCTGCTCGGCGGCTTCGACCAGGCACTGACGCCGGGAGTGCCCGCGGAGGGGGAGACCGAGCGGCTGCGGGAGGTGCTCGCGCGTCTGCTCGCCCTGCCGGGTGTCCGCCGCGTCACCGAGAAGACGGCCGTCGGCGACGCCCTCGCCCAGCTCGGTGTCGTCCCCGACGTGCGGTACGCCGCCGCCTCGACGCTCCTCAACGCCCACCGGGTCATCCGGGACGCAGACTTCTACTACTTGTGCAACGGCAAGCACGCCGAGACCGTCAAGCCGCCCGTCGCGGCGATCGGCCACGAAGTAACACTGCGCCGCACCCGGAGCGGCGGCGTCACAGTGCCGTACGTGCTGGACCCGTGGACCGGCACAGCCGTGCGCGTCGCGCAGTACACCGAGGACGGTGACGCCTTCACCTTGCGCGTGGCGCTTCAGCCCGGGCAGGCGACGATCGTCGCGCTGGGCCGGCCCGGGCTGTTCGGGGACCGCCTCGGCCGGCGGCCGCACGCCGTGGCCACCGACGCCGATCAGGTCCTGTTCACGCGTGGCGGGCTGGTCATGCGCGCGGACAAGGCCGGTACGTACACGACCCGGCTGTCCCATGGCCGCACGGTCACCACCCGGATCGCCGAGGTGCCCGGACCCGTCGTACCGGACCGCTGGCAGCTGGACGTGGAGGACTGGCGACCCGGCGCCAAGGCGACACAGACCGACGTCGTCACGCACGCACTCACCCTCGACACGCTGCTGCCCTGGTCGCAGATTCCCGAACTCGCCGACACCGCCGGCATCGGCCGCTACCGCACCACCCTCACCCTGCCGACCGGCTGGAGCGCACGTCACGGTGCGCTGCTGCACCTCGGGCAGGTCAGCGACACCTGCCGGGTCACCCTCAACGGCACCCGGCTGGGCCCCGTCGACCGGCTCCACCCCGTCCTCGACGTCGGCCCGTGGCTCCGACGCGGCGACAACGTCCTGGAGGTCGAGGTGGCCACGCCGCTGATCAACCGCCTCAGGGTGGTCGACCCGGCCGTGTTCGGCGCCGTCGCGCGTCAGGCGTACGGGCTCGTGGGGCCCGTACGGCTGGCTCCGTACGGGCAGGCGCGACTGGTGTAGGCCGGGCACAAGGCCGGGAGCTGGGCACGGCCGCCTGCCGACTCCGCCACGGCCGATTGCTGTCGCTCAAGCGTGGAAGCCGGGAAAGGAGGCGGCCGGGAACGGGCACGCAGGTGGGCGAGAAGGTGCCGACCAGGCGGTGCGCGCCATCGGTCCCGGCCGGTATACGGCACGACGACAGAGATCACGATGAGGGGCAGGTCCCCCGATCGCCCGAACGGGCGCGCCTCCTTCGCGCGGCGGAACCGTACGCAGGCCCGTCGCTCAGGAGGCACGGGCCCGGTCTCCGTGCTGCGGGAGATACGCCGGTCGGCCGAGCGGACCCCGGCGCACCGGAATCGCCATGTCGACCTCCTGCGCGCCGTCGCGATCACTGCCGTCGTCGTCGGCCACTGGCTGGCCGTGCACGTCACCTACGACGGAGCGCTGCGGGGCGACAACATCCTGGCGCTCGTGCCCTGGACGCGTCCGTTCACCTGGCTGTTCCAGGTCATGCCGATCTTCTTCCTGGTCGGCGGCTTCGCCAACGCGGCATCCCTGACCTCCCACCGGGACCACGGCGGCAACGTCACCGGCTGGACGCTGCGCCGTACCGACCGCCTTGTCCGCCCCACCACGCTGCTCCTGGCCGTGCTGGCCTGCAGCGCGGTCCTGGCCAAGGCGCTCGGCGTCGACCCCGGCCTGATCGGTACCGCCGTCTGGCTCGCCGCCGTCCCCCTGTGGTTCCTGACCGCCTATCTGGCCGTGGTGGTGCTCACCCCGCCGATGCTCGCCCTGCACAGCCGGTACGGAGTGGCCGTACCGGCGGTGCTGGCCGTCCTGGTGGGCGCGGGGGACGCGGCGCGGCTGGTGCTGCGGATTCCGTACGTGGGCGGGGCCAACTTCCTGTTCGTCTGGCTGGCCGTGCATCAGCTCGGTTTCGCCTGGCGGGACGGGCGGCTGCCCGAGCGGCGCGGTGTGGCGGTCCCGCTCACCCTGGCCGGGCTCGTCGCCCTGGTGCTGCTGACGGTGGTCGGCCCGTATCCGGTCAGCATGGTCGGGGTGACCGGGCAGGAGATCCAGAACACCGCGCCTCCCACCCTGGCACTGCTTGCGCTGGCGGCCGCCCAGACCGGACTGGCGCTGCTGCTGCGTGCCCCGGCCGACCGGTGGCTGCACCGCCTGCGCCCGTGGATGGCCGTCGTGGCGGTCAATTCGGTGATCATGACGCTGTTCCTGTGGCACATGACCGCCGCCGTGCTCGGCGCGGTGGCGTTGTACCCCACCGGGCTGCTGCCGCAGCCGCCGGCGGGGTCGCCTGCCTGGCTGCTGCTGCGCATCCCGTGGCTCGTCGTGCTGGCCCTGATCCTCGCGGTGCTCGTCATCGTCGTCGGACGCGTCGAGCGACGCGAAGGTCCTCGCCCCGGGCCGGGCAGCGCGAGCGGCGTACTGCCGGCCCTGCTCACCTTCCTCGGGGTGACCGGCGTGCTGGCCGGTCTCCTCGGCATCGCCATGGCCGGCCCCACGTATCACGATCCCACGGGCCTCCCGACACTGTCCCTGGCCGCCTACCTCGCCGGTGCCGCCGTGCTGCGGTTCGCCCGATGGCGTCTCGCCGAGCCGCGGCGGTGATGCCGTACAGGCAGGTCATGCCGCATGGGCGCGCCGGGGCGTCGCCCACGGACCCGTGTGAAGCGCCGACGAGGTTCGCACGTCGCCGACGTCGCGGGACGAACGGAACCCGGCCCGCGTACTACCGTGGGGTCATGGACGGCGGTTCGGTGACGCTGTTCCTGTGCGGCGATGTGATGCTCGGGCGCGGTGTCGACCAGATCCTCCCGTACCCCGGCGATCCGGCGCTGCGGGAGAGCTACGTCAGTGACGCCCGGAGCTACGTCGAGCTGGCCGAGGCGGCAAGCGGCCCGATCCCCGCGCCCGTCGATCCGTCCTGGCCGTGGGGTGAGGCGCTGCGGGTGCTGGAAGACACCGCTCCGGACGCCCGGGTCGTGAATCTGGAGACGTCCGTCACGTGCGGTGACGCGTTCGCGGCCGGGAAGGCGGTCCACTACCGGATGCACCCGGACAACCTGCCGGCTCTGGCGGTGGCCCGGCCCGACGTCTGTGTGCTGGCCAACAACCATGTGCTGGACTTCGGCCGCCCCGGGCTGCTGGAGACACTCGACTCGCTTGCCCGGGCGGAACTGCGGTCCGCGGGCGCGGGGCGCAACGCCGAGGCGGCGTACGCGCCCGCGGCGATCCCTCTCGGCCACGGCGGCCGCGTCCTGGTGTTCGCCCTCGGGGTCGCGTCCAGCGGCATCCCGCCGAGCTGGGCGGCAACGGCGGAGCTGGCCGGTGTCGCGTACGTCGCGGAACCGTCGGCCGGAGCGGCCGCTGCCGTGGTTCGGCGGGTACGGCAGTGGAAGCGGCCGGGGGACATCGTGGTCGCCTCCGTGCACTGGGGCTCCAACTGGGGCTACCTCGTTCCTCGCGACCAGGTTCGCTTCGCCCACGCCCTGGTGGACGGTGGCGTCGACATCGTCCACGGGCATTCCTCGCACCATCCACGCCCCATCGAGGTCTACCGCGACCGGCTGATCCTCCACGGCTGTGGTGACTTCGTCGACGACTACGAGGGGATCTCCGGGTACGAGGAGTACCGGGACGACCTGCGGCTCGCCTACTTCGCCTCCGTGGAGGCGGGCACGGGGCGGCTGGCAGGTCTGCGCATGGTGCCTCTGCGGGCCTGCCGGATGCGGCTCGAACCCGCGACCGGCCAGGACCGAGCCTGGCTGCACACCACCCTCGACCGGATCAGCTCCGGCATCCGCATCGCCCCGGAGTCCGGCGATGCGCTCAGGCTGGTACGGACGGCCGCCGCGCACGGGCCGTGAGCGGCAGGGGCCCGTGGTGGACCTGTCGACGGGGCTCCGCCCACCGGCTGCCGGACCGCGTCGCCCGCTTTCCCGGACCGGCGGTCCACGGCAGGCCCGGGTCAGCCCATCAGCCCCGCGGCGACTGTCGCCCCCAACTCCCAGCACGCCTCGATGTCGGCTCTGCCCGGTTCGCCGGTCACCGTCGCGGGCTCGGCCGTTCGCCGCCAGCCAAGGCCCGTCGTGATCGTGTCGATGCCCCGTACCGCTCCGGTGACGTCACTCCCGCCATGGACCCAGTAGCCGAAGGGCCGGCCACGCGTCGTGTCGAGGCAGGGGTAGTAGACCTGGTCGAAGAAGTGCTTGAGGGCTCCGGACATGTAGCCGAGGTTCGCCGGTGTGCCGAGCAGATATCCGTCGGCGCCGAGCACGTCCGACACCGTGGCCGACAGCGCCGGCCGCCGTACGACCCGCACGCCTTCGATCTCGGGCGCTGTCGCCCCGGCCACGACTGCTTCGAACAGTGCCTGGCAGTTGGGCGAGGGGGTGTGATGCACGATCAGCAAAGTGGCCACTCCCGAACCCTGCCGTCCCACCGCCGCCCGCCGCAAGCGGCGGTGCCATCGGTCTCTGCTGATGGTCACCTCCGTATGGATGATGGGGTGTGCATCCGGGCCTCACCACGTGCGGCCCGATGAGTTTCGGCTCGGCGGGGGGTCAATCTTCGTAGGACGCATGAAGGAGTGGACGCATGGGGACGTACGTTCAACTGGGCGACGTGAAGACTTGGTACGACGAGCACGGTGAGGGCGAGCCGCTGGTGCTGATGCACGGCGGTCTGGTGGACGCCCGGTTCTTCGAGCCGAATCTCGGCCCTCTGGCCGAGCACTTCCACGTCTACACCCCGGAGCGCCGAGGGCACGGACACACCCCGGACGTGCCCGGGCCGATCACGTATCAGCTCATGGCCGACGACACGATCGCGTTCCTGGAGACGGTCGTGGGCGAGCCGGCCGATCTGGTCGGGCACAGCGACGGGGCGTTCGTGGCGATGCTGGTGGCGATGCGGCGGCCGGAGCTGGTGAAGCGGCTGGTGATGATCAGTGGCGGCTTCAGCAAGGAGGGCGAGGCGGCGCCGGACGCGGAGTGGGACGTCGACCAGATTTTCGAGTTCCTCGGCCCGTCCTACGGCGAGGTCTCGCCGGACGGCATCGACCACTTCAAGGTGGTGGCCACGAAGATCGGCGAGATGGCGGCCCGGGAGCCGCATCTCAAGGCCTCCGACCTGGCCGCGGTGACCCAGCGCTCGTTGGTGATGTTCTCGGACGACGACCTGGTGACGATGACCCACGCGGTGGAGATGTACGAGGCACTGCCCAACGCGGAACTCGCCGTCGTGCCCGGCACCTCGCACTTCCTCACCCAGGAGAAACCGGCGCTGGTCAACGCGATCGTGCTGGACTTCCTCACCAACGAACCGGTCCCGACCGTCGCGGCCATCCGGCGGGCGGCAGGTAACGGGTGACAGGTGACGCCACCGGCTGACCCGGTCACCGCCCGACGGTGCTGCCCGCCCGTGCTGTCGGGTGCCGGGTGCCGGGTGAGGGGAAGATCACTGGTCACCGTGCGTGACGGCTCTCGCCTCTGGGCGCGGGGCAGTGTAAACAGGGGCACATGGCCAGACTCCTGGGGCAATCTAGGACTCAGTCGAGCCGCCGTCCCCACGGTCTGCCCGTGCAGCGACGGCGGCAGCCGCGCGAGCTCGGATGGGGATCGGCCCCGGGACTCCGGGCGGCGCTGAGCCAACGCAGCGTCGCCGGCCAGGTGTTCCTCTTCCAGGTAGTGATCGTGCTGCTGCTGGTCGTGGCGGCCGTCGTGGCGCTGGTGCTGCAGGTACGGCACGACAGCACGGAGGAGGCCCGTAACCGTTCGCTCGCCGTCGCGGAGACGTTCGCCAACGCGCCGGGCACCCTGGAGGCGCTCAGCGCCCCCGATCCGACGGCGGTGCTCCAGCCGCGCGCCGAAGCCGCCCGCGAGCAGTCCCGGGTGGATTTCGTGGTCGTGATGAACACCGACGGGATTCGCTACACCCATCCCAAACCGGACCGTATCGGGAAGCAGTTCGTCGGCACCATGGAGCCCGCGCTGGCCGGCCGGTCCTTCACCGAGGAAATCACCGGAACCATCGGCCGTCTGGTACAGGCCGTGGTGCCCGTCAAAGGGCCCGACGGCACGGTCGAAGGGCTCGTGTCGGCCGGTATCACCACCGACAACGTCGGCGGGGTCGCCGACCGGCAGTTGCCGCTCCTGCTGGCCGCCGCGGCCGCGGCCCTGACTCTCGCCACGGCCGGAACCGCGCTCGTCAGCAAACGGCTGCTGCGCCAGACGCACGGCCTGGGCCCGTCCGAGATGACCCGCATGTACGAGCACCACGACGCGGTGCTGCACTCCGTCCGGGAGGGAGTGATCATCATCGGCGGCGGAGGGGTGCTGCTGCTCGCCAACGACGAGGCGCACCGCCTTCTCGATCTGCCCGACGACGCCGAGGGACGGCATGTGCTCACGCTGGGCCTCGATCCCGACACGGCCGATCTGCTGGCCGGCGGACGTGTCGCCACGGACGAGGTGCATCTGGTCGGAGACCGTCTCCTGGCGATCAACCAGCGGCCCACCGATCTTCAGGGCGAGCCGACCGGCAGCGTCGCCACCCTCCGCGACTCCACCGAGCTGCGCGCCCTGTCCGGCAGGGCCGAAGTGGCACGCGAGCGTCTGAAGCTCCTCTACGACGCCGGGGCGGGCTTCGGCACCAGCCTGGACGTGACCCGCACCGCCGAGGAACTCGCCGATGTGGCCGTCCCCCAGTTCGCGGACTTCGCGAGTGTGGACCTCGCCCCCGCCGTCCTCAGCGGTGCCGAACCGGAAGCCGTCACCTCACTGCGCCGCGCGGCCTTCAGCGGAATCCGCAAGGACGCTCCTCTCCACGCACTGGGCGAAGAGATCACCTTCGTCGCCTCCGCACCGCAGGCCCTCAGCCTCCGCACCGGCGAGGCCGTCCTGGAACCCGACCTTCCCAGCGCCTCCGGGTGGCTCGCACAGGATCTCGAACGCTCGGCGCGGATCGTGGAGTACGGCATCCACTCGCTGATCACGGTTCCGCTGCGCGTGGGCTCCCTGATGATGGGCGTGGTCAGCTTCTGGCGCTCCGAGAAACCCGAGCCCTTCGACGGGGAGGATCTCGCCCTTGCCGAGGAACTCGTCGCCCGGGCCGCGGTCTCCATCGACAACGCCCGCCGCTACACGCGCGAACACGCCATGGCCGTCACCCTGCAGCGCAGTCTGCTCCCGCGCAGCCTGCCCGAGCAGAGCGCCCTGGACGTCGCCTACCGCTACCTTCCGGCGCAGGCGGGAGTGGGCGGGGACTGGTTCGACGTCCTGCCGCTGTCCGGTGCCCGGGTCGCGCTGGTGGTGGGCGATGTCGTCGGGCACGGTCTGCACGCGGCGGCCACCATGGGGCGGCTGCGCACGGCGGTCCACAACTTCTCGGCCCTGGATCTGCCACCCGACGAAATCCTCGGGCTCCTCGACGAGTTGGTCAGCCGAATAGACCAGGACGAGGCGGCGCAGGACGACAGCGCCGCGATCACCGGTGCCACCTGCCTGTACGCGATCTACGACCCGATCTCGCAGCACTGCACCGTCGCCCGGGCCGGTCATCCGCCGCCGGCGGTGGTGCGTCCCGACGGCCAGGTCGAGTTCCCCCCGGTGCCGGCCGGACCGCCGCTGGGGCTGGGCGGCCTTCCGTTCGAGACGGCCGAGCTGAAGCTGGACGAAGGCAGTCGGCTGGTGCTCTACACCGACGGGCTCGTCGAGGACCGGCACCGCGACATCGACGCGGGACTCGAACTGCTGCGCACCGCCCTCGCCGACGCCGATCCGTCACCGGACGGCACCTGTCAGGCCGCGCTCGACGCCCTGCTTCCGGCCCGGCCGAGCGACGACATCGCCCTCCTCGTCGCCCGCACCCGCGCGCTCGGCGCCGACCGCGTCGCCACCTGGCAGGTACCGTCCGACCCGGCGGCCGTCGGCGAGGTGCGCGCCTCGGTCGCCCGGCAGCTGGCCCACTGGAGCCTGGAAGAACTGGACTTCACCACCGAACTGATCCTCAGTGAGCTGGTCACCAACGCGATCCGTTACGGCAGCGGCCCCATCCACGTCCGGCTGCTGTGCGACCGCACTCTGATCTGCGAGGTCTCCGACACCAGCAGTACCGCACCCCACCTGCGCTACGCGGCGGCGACGGACGAGGGCGGGCGCGGTCTGTTCCTCATAGCCCAGCTCACCGAACGCTGGGGCACCCGCTACACCCCCACCGGCAAGACCATCTGGGCCGAACAGCCCCTGCCCTGACGGATCAGCTGCCCCGCACGTGGGTCAGCAGTTCCCGGACGTGCCGTGTCGCAGGGTGCTCGGGTTCGAGGTGGCGTTCGCTCTCGGCCAGGGTGTACGCGAACAGCTCGGCGCTCCGCTCCTGGTTTCCCGCGCCGTGGTGGGCGTATGCGAGGTTGCCGCGGGAGAGCAGGGTGTCGGGGTGGCCGGGGCCCAGGGTCCGTTCGCGGTCGGCCAGGGTCCGCTCGTGGAGGGGGATGGCGCGGGCCGGGTCCCCTGTGAGTTCGTGGGCGCGGGCGAGGTTGTCCCGGCAGAGCATGGTTTGCAGGTCGCCGGTTCCGAGGAGACGCTCGCGGCCGGCGAGGACCTGCTCGTAGAGCGGGAGGGCGCGGGCCGGGTCACCGGCCGCCTCGTACGCGCCCGCGAGGTTGTTCCGGGAGGTGAGGGTGTCGGGGTGGTCGGAGCCGAGGACCCCGACACGGTCGGCCAGGGTCCGTTCCTGGAGCGCCACGGCCCGGTCGTGGAGTCCCGCCTGCTGACAGGCGCCCCCGAGGTTGCTGCGGGAGAGCAGGGTTTCGGGGTGGCCCGGCCCGAGGTCGCCTTCGCGCTGGGCGACCTGCCGTTCGAAGAAGGCCACCACGTCGTCGTCCCCGAGCGGTTCTTCGACGGACCGCTCCCCGTCCAGGTGCGGCGACGGCAAACCGTCTGCCGACCGGTCCTCCGCCGCCTGCTGCAACTGCTCCCGAAGTGCCGTCATCGTCGCGGCACATCCCGTGCACGGCTGTCCGGCCATGGCATCCGCTCCTCGTCGACCGCCTGTTCCCAGAGTAGGCACGGCCTCCGCGACGGGGGTGTCCCGGAACGGGCCGGAACGTGCCCGTCATGCCGGGCCTCGGGACCCGTGGAATCTGTTGGGACCTGTGGGGTTCAGCTGTCGAACCACCACCGGGACCCGGCCCAGGCCAGCGCGTAGCCGAAGCCGTTGACGGCCCAGTGCAGTGCCGCGGGTGCCAACAGGCTGCCGGAGCGGCGCCGCAGTTCGCACAGGACCACCCCGGCGGCGACCATGGCCACGACCGCCGCGACGACGGTCGGCGTCACGCCCGCCGAGCCGCCTCCGAAGAGCGACCCGACGGCCGTGTTGGAACGGTTGATGCCACGGGAGGGGAGCACATGCCACAGGCCGAAGAGCAGGGACGACACGGCGGTGGCCCACGCCGTTCCGTGCCGGCGGCGGATCATCGCCCACAGCACACCGCGGAAGGCCGTCTCCTCCAGGAGCACGGTGCCGAGCGGCACGCGCACCAGCACCCGCCACAGCAGCTCTTGCGCGGACAGGCCGGCGGCCCTCGCGTCCGAGAACGCCTCTCGGCCGACCGGAACGGCGAGGACAAGCAGGAACACGGCGAGGACGGCACCGGCCAGAACGGGCGCCCACCGCAGTCCCCGGCGCACACTCTCCGCGTCGAGCCCCAGATCGGCCCGGGTGAGGCCGTCCCAGCGCGCGATCAGCAGCAGTACGGCCGTCGCGGTCACGCAGGTGAGTACGTAGGCGTAAGGGCCGGGCGCCAGCCAGTTGTTGACCACGTTGGCGGCGACCAGGACACCCACGGCACAGACGATCCGCATTCTCGTTCCAGAATCTCTCGTCGCCCGGCTCCGGCACGGGCAGGGCTTCGCTGATTCATACCGCTGGTGCTTTCATACCTCTGACTGCTTCCCTACCGCTGACTGCTTTCCTACCGCTGATTCCTTCAGGAGGCGTTGACCTGAAGGAATTCATGTTGCGTGCCGTCGGGGTCCGTATGAAAAGCTCACTGGATTCGGTACGAGGAGAGGCGGCGGCATGCGCATCGGACTGCTCGGTACAGGGCCCTGGGCCGAGATGGCCCACGCTCCCGCGCTCAGCGGGCACGAGGAGCTGGACTTCGTCGGCGTATGGGGCCGACGGCCGGAGGCGGCCGAGGCACTGGCCGAGCGGCATGGCACGCGGGCGTACGAGGACGTCGACGCCCTGCTCGCCGCCGTGGACGCGGTCGCCATCGCCCTGCCGCCCGCCGTCCAGGCCCCGCTCGCGGCGCGCGCCGCCCGGGCGGGCTGTCATCTGCTGCTCGACAAGCCCCTCGCGGCGAGCGTCGAGGAGGGGCGGGCCGTCGTCGAGGCGGCCGAGCGGGCCCAGGTCGCCTCCGTCGTCTTCTTCACCGCACGTTTCCAGACCGCGATCGACGCCTGGATCACCGAACAGGCGGCGGTGGACGGCTGGTTCACCGCACGCGCCGAGTGGCTCGGTTCGGTGTTCACCGGCGACAGCCCGTTCGCGACACCGTGGCGGCGGGAGAAGGGAGCCCTGTGGGACGTCGGCCCCCACGCCCTGTCCGTGTTGCTGCCGGTGCTCGGAGACGTCGAGCGGGTGGCGGCCGCCGCACGGGGCCCGAAGGACACCGTTCACCTGGTTCTCCGACATGTCGGTGAGGCGTCGAGCACCCTGACGCTCAGCCTCACCGCCCCGCCCGCGGCTTCCGGAGCCGCCGTCGAACTGCGTGGCAAGGCGGGGACGACCGTCCTGCCCGCGTCCGGCGAAGGGGCCGTTCAAGCCCTCATGCGGGCCGCCGACGCGCTCCTCTCCGCCGCCCGCACCGGTCGGCCGCACCCGTGCGACGCCGCCTTCGGGCTGCGGGTCACGGAGATACTCGCCGCGGCGGAAGCACAGTTGCCCACCTGACCGGGGGTGGGACGCCTCAGGGCCGGCCGGTGAGGAACCAGTCGAGGGTCGAGGTCAGCTCCGCGGGCTTCTCCACCGGGAGTTCGTGGCCCGCGTCGATGATGCGGACCACCGCGTCCGGGTAGGCCTTCGCCATGCGCAGCATCTGTTTCACCGGCAGCTGGATGTCGTGGTAGCCGTGGACCAGCAGCGTGGGGACGCGGATCTCGCCGACGCGGTCGAGCACGTCGAAGGCGCGCATGGCGCCGTAGAGCGTCATGACGACCTCCCTCGGGATGTCCGCGGAGGCGCGGATGTACTCGCGGACCTCCTCGCGGGGGTAGCCCGGCGCGAAGGCGCGCTGGATGTTGGCGGCGACGAACAGCTTGAAGGGGACGAGCGTCGACGCCGCCATCAGCAGACCCCGTCCCCTGCTGTAGGCCATGCGGCTGATCGAGCCCACGAGCACCAGGCGCTCCACCCGCTCGGGGTGGGCGAGAGCAATCGTCTGCGAGATCATCCCGCCCATCGAGTGGCCCACGAGCACGAACCGTTCGACCTCCAGGTGGTCGAGGAGGGCGAGGACGTCCTTCGACAGTTCCTCGATCGTCCGCACCCCCGCCCCGCTGCTCTCGCCGTGCCCGCGCAGGTCGAGCCGTACGACCCGCCGCTTCGGCGCGAAGTGCGCCATCTGGTGGTCCCAGCGGTGCCGGTTCGCCGTCCAGCCGTGAATGAACACCACGGGCACGCCGTCGCCGTCGCGGGGGCCCTCGTCGTCGTACGTCAGTGCTGCGCCGTCGACTTCCAGCTGCGGCATGGGGCGCCTCCTGCGGTGCGGTCCGGTTACTGCCGAGTACGGTAGCGGCCCGCCCGAGCCGCCGTCACCGCCGTTCGCCGAGGAAATCGAGGATGTGCCCGTACACGTCGAGGGCGGCGCCGCGGCCGAGGAAGGTGTCGAGGTGACCGTAGCCGGGGATTTCGGTGTACGTCATGTCCAAGTGGGGCTGTCTGTGGGCCAGTACCTGGTGGCACAGCTTCTGGGAGTCCAGCCACAGCCCGTTGTCGCTGCCGGCGAGGAGCAGGACGGGGGTGTCGATGCGGGCGGCGGCGTCCAGCGCGTTGGGCGGCAGGGCCCGGTAGCGGTGGTCGGTGTCGTGCCAGCGGACCACGCTGCGGGCCAGCTCGATGCGGCGCAGGTGGGGCAGGATCCACAAGGGGGCGGGGCCGAGGAGTTCGGCGAGGCGGTTGTGGGTGGCCTCGGACAGGTGCTCGTGGACGAAGAGCGAGGCGCCGGTGCCCCAGGCGGAGTTGTGCAGGATCTGGCAGGTGGGGTCCGGGCAGGTCGCCCTGCGGGAGGCCAGCGCGAACAGCGGGGTGTACTTCGACCACAGGCCCACCTTGCGGAAGTCGACCGGGATGTGGTCGATCCGGGTCTTCAGCAGCTCCCCCGCCACCGACATCCGCAGGCTGGTCCGGCCCGCGAGCTTCGGCGTCAGGAACACGCCCTGCGACACCACACCCGCCAGCCCCGGCACCAGCCCGGCCGTCATGCTCAGCGGAGCGCGACCTCGGGCCCACTTGGTCTGGTCTTGACTTGCACCTCGGGCTGAAGCCCGAGGATTCTGGCCTTCTCGACTTGCTGCTGTGCCGCTACGCGGCACGGGGTTCGGTCGGGAATCCGTG
>NZ_JBSFUU010000140.1:0-14715 GCF_053591955.1 Streptomyces sp. NPDC002845
TGTCTCAGTAATCCCCACCCTCATTGGAAGCCCGTGGGCCTCATCGATGAGAGTCCCGCTATTGAGCGCTTGGCGTTCCCAGCGTGATGTCGGAAGGGTGCAGATCCAATGAGGGTGTTGTCGATCAGGCCGTGAGTGTGAGTTGGTCGCGGTAGCGGGCCTGGTGGTTGCGGGCGTACTCCTGCTTCTCGTGCCAGGTCCAGTAGGTGTCGAAGTCGCCGTTGGCGCGCAGGGCGGAGGCGTCGATAAATTAATGGAGCGTGTCACGTCAGCCTGTCGTTGATGTTGCGTGCATGACATAGGCGGCGAGTTCGCTGGGGCCGACGAGTCGGATGGGCAGTGGCTCTGCGTGGTGGCCGCGTTGCTGGAGCAGGGGCCGGACCTGCTTGATCAGGGTGCGCATCTGGTTCTCGCCGATGCGGAAGAGGTGGGCGGTCAGTGAGCAGGGCAGCCCGCGCTGATCGAGAACGGCGGCCCAGATCATGCTTTCCACGGCGAGTTTGCGGTGACGGGGGCGCTGGCCGGCGGGGACTTGATCGATCAACATGCGTACGTCCGTGGTGAGTTGATCGAGTGCGTGGCGGGTCATCCCGGTCAGTACGGGGTGGGTTGCCATGGCGGTGTCGAAGGTGTGGGCGTGGCGGGGGTGGGCCCGGCGGGTGGGTGGCTGGAGGGGCACGGCGGGGACACCGGGCTGGGGCGGGATCGTGTAGCTCCACTCGCCGCGGAAGCTGTCGGGGGTGATGGTGAGCGCGGCGGCGTGCTGGGCGTCGATCTCGATGCCGATGGGGTAGGTGCCCTCGTCCAGACGGGCGTTCACGCTCAGCCCGGTGCTCGTGGTGGTGGCCGCGATGAGGTTCAGGGCGACTTCGTAGCTGGTCAGGGGGCGGACCCGCCAGTTCATCGAGATGAATGAGAACAGACGATGCTCCACTTTGTTCCATTTCGACGTGCCGGGCGGTAGGTGGCACACACTAATCTCCAGGCCGGTCCCGGTGGCCAGGGCGGCGAGGTTGGCTTTCCATGCCCTGGCCCGGGAACTGTTGGAGCCTCCACCGTCGGCGGTGATCAGCAGGCGGCGCGCGTTCGGGTAGGCGGCCTGCCCCTCCTCCTTCCACCAGCGGCGCAGGGCGGCCACCGCGAACGCGGCGGTGTCATGGTCGGTGCCCACCACTACGTAGCCGGTGTTGCGTCCGACGTCGTAGATGCCGTAGGGGATCGCGGTGCCGACCGCCTGGGAGGGGAAGTCGTGATCGAGGACCTTCACGGGCCTGCCGGGCGGGGCCCATTCCCGCCCGGCCTGCGCGAACAGCCCGATCTGTTCCTTCTTCTTCGTGTCCACGCTGATCACCGGGTCGCCGGCGTCCAGGAACTGGCGCACCGTGTCGTTGAGGTGGTGGAACTGGGCATCGCGGTCCCGGTGAGAGCTGCCGGCCAGGACCTTGGCGTTGCTCCGCAGGCTGAAGCCCGCCTCCTTCAACAATGCGGCGATCACGTCCCGGCCCACCGCGCGTCCCTGGGCGGCGAGCTCGGTGGCCAGATGCCGCAGCGACTTCGTGGTCCAGGTCAACGGCCCTATCGGGTCACCTTGCGTGCTGTCCTCGACCAGCGCCAGCAGTGCAGCTCGCAGCCCCGGGTCCTTCGCCGCCAGCGCGGGACGCCCCGCACCTCGCCGGCGTACCCGGCCATCGGGCTCGGCATCGTCCTCCAACTCGACAAGGCCCCGGCTGACGCACCCCGTGGAGACCCTCGCGGCCCTGGCGACAGCCGCGATCCCGCCATGTCCGAGTTGCCGCGCTTCCGCCGCATACAGCAGACGACACTGCCGCTCGTTGAGATGCGGAGTCACCGCCTCGAACTTCGCCCGCAACGGACTGATCAACTCATCGAAACGGCCCATATCACATCAACGAGCCCAAGCCCCGGAAGCAACCCGTAAATTCGCGACGCCCCCACTGAACGGCATGACGCCTCCACCCCACCGGGAATCTGCCCGCGCCATCGTCCTCGACGCCGACACCCGCGTCTTACTCCTGCGCTACGACGAGAACGGCGGCTTCTGGGCGACACCCGGCGGCTCACTGGAGGACGGGGAGGACCACACCACAGCGATGCTCCGCGAATTGAGGGAAGAGCTCGGCGTCGACGAGAAGGCGGTCGAGCTCGGGCCCCAGCTCGCGGAGCGCAGCAAGGACCACCTGGTTGGCGGCCGCGAAGTCCGACAGGTCGAGAAGTACTTCCTCATCAGGGTCTCCGCGGCCGACGTTGACCCGGCCCGCGCCACGCAGCCTGACAACATCCGCGAGTACCGTTGGTGGGTCCATACCGAACTGCAGGTCACCCAGGAGACGGTCTATCCGGTAGGCCTTGCTGATCTGGTTGCTGCCGTCGCCGAAGGGCGCATGTCGAAGCGGCCTGTTGTCCTGACCTGACCGGATGAAGACTCCGAGCCTGGGGTTCGACGTGGCCCGAGTGATCGGCGAGGATTCACCGGCAGGTGCGGGAGGGTCCGGGCAGTTGCCAGAGTTCGGCGTCGGGGTCCGGTACCGATGGCTTCGGCGACGTCGTCCCTCCTTACCCCGAATGCCGAGGCGACGGCGTTGGAAACATCGGTTGTGCGGGGCAGCATCGCCTCATGGCCAACTATGTGCCCTCCCCTGACGAGGTGGCCGCCGCGCAGACTCCTGCTGGCGGCTGGACGAAGAAGCAGCTTGCGGAGTGGGGCGTCCCCTGGCCCCCGCCGCCGGGATGGCGCAAGCATCTGGAGACGAAGTGGAGGGGAGATGTCGGCGTACGACCTCATCTGTCCACCCACGTACGAGCTAACGTGTCCAGCTCGTAGCGTGTCGGGGGCTGGTTCGTGCCGTGGATCGGCGATGCCCTCCTTCTGGCGTTCCAGGATCAAGGCGCGTTCGAACTCGGCGAACGCGCCCATGACCGACAGCAGCAACGTGGCCATCGGCGAGTCCTCGCCCGTGAAGGTCAGGCTCTCCTTCACGAACTCCACGCACACTCCCTTGCCGGTCAGCATCCGCACGATACGGCGCAGGTCGTCGAGGGTCTTCTGGGCTGTTTCGGGTCGGTGGCTGTGGCTGGGCAGGTCGTTTCCGCTGGTCTGCCCAGCTTTTTCACGTTTCGGTTCCGGTCGGGCCCCGCTTTCGCTGCCCGTTCAAGGTCCCGATGTTGCTGCCGGTGAAGACGTTGAGGCAATCGTCTGGAACGGAAGTGGAACTAGCGAAGCTCTGTGGACACTTGCAGTCGTGGAGTCTTCACTGAACAAGCGGATCCGGTCGGGCGAGCGCGAGGCGTTCGCCGAGATCTTCGATCAACATGCGCGGGTGGTCTACGCCCATGCCATACGCACAACGGGCGATTGGGCCGCCGCTGAGGATGTGATGTCACTGACCTTCCTGGTGGCCTGGCGGCTGCGCGACAAGTTGCGGGGCGAGGTGGTCAGCGTCAGGCCTTGGTTGCTGGGCATCGCCACGAACGTACTGCGCAACAGGGCGAGAAAGGCACGACGGCATCGGGATGCCATGTCTCGGCTGCCGCCTCACGACGCGTTCCCTGACATCGCGGACGAGGTGGTCGGGCAGCTGGCCGACACGGAACGGCTCGCGGCGGCGGCCACGGCGCTGAGCCGTTTGAAGCGAAGCGAGCGTGAGGTCTTCAGTCTGGTCGTCTGGTCGGGGCTGAGCTATTCGGCGGCCGCTGAGGCCCTTGGCGTACCGACGGGCACGGTCCGCTCCAGGTTGTCGCGCGCCCGGAACAAACTGCGCCGGTTGGTCGAAGCGGAACTGCGGCCAGGTGCGGATGACATGGAACCGGCACCCGCCAGCGGACACACAGCAGTAGGCAGTCCAGCAGAGGCGCTTGCAACCCGAAGGAAGACGCGATGAAGGTCGAGAAGTCCGAAATGGCCGAGCGAGCCGATGCGGCAGCGGTGCTTCCGGCCGCCCCGTATCCCGAGCCGGCACCTGAACTCTTCCACGTGCACAAGCAGAACCTGTTGCGGCAGATCGACCAGCAGACCGGATCGGGTGCTCCCCAACGGGTCGTCCGGCGCAGGCGCGTGGCGATGGTTGTTGCCTCTGCGGCCGTGGCATGCGTCGCGGTCGTCGTGACCGGGCTCAGCATCACGGCCACCGAGCCACCCTCCGAGACGCCGCCCGCATCAAAGGCATCGGTGCAGCTCCTGGAGCAGGCGGCGCTCGCCGCTGTGGCGGATCCTGGTGCGGTTCCTCGCCCTGAGCAGTACACATACGTCAAGGTGACCGGTCACACCACGGCGCTGTCCGAAGGCAAGGACGGAGCGATGGAGCGTCTGCGCCAGGATGAGAGCTACGAGCAGTGGACGTCCGTGGACGGCAGTGATCGCACGATGCAGCGAAAGCCGGGGGGCAGTGCGACCTGGCTGCCGGCGCCGGGGGAGGGCAGCCTGAACCTGCCCACGTACCGCTTTCTGGCAGGGCTTCCGACTGAACCAGGTGCTCTGCTCGAGACTATTTATCGGGATGCGAACCTGAACCACGGGTCGGGCTCGGACTCGACCACCGGGCCGGACCAAGAGGCCTTTGTCACCATCGGCGACTTGCTCCGGGCTTCGGTTGCCCCACCGGACGTGAGCGCTGCCCTCTTCCGCGCTGCGGCCCGCATCCCGGGAGTGATCGTCGTTTCGGACGCAGTGGACGCCGCCGGTCGTCACGGAGTCGCGGTCGCCCGGGAGCATGACGGTGAACGTTTTGAGTGGATCTTCGACAAGGAGACCAAAGAGCTGCTCGGCGAACGCACCGTACTGGTCGAGGACAACGCCTGGGGCAAGGCTGGTACGCCGGTAACCTCCACGGCTGTAACCCAGAGCGGCATCGTCGAAAATGCTGGCCAGAGGCCTGCCCGTGGTTCCAGTCAGGGCAGTCGCTCGGCCGCCTGATCAACCGACCGTGCAACGCCTTTGCGCCTCCGGCCGGGCAGCGCGCGTTCGCTGCCCGTGTCCTTGGCACGCGGTCGTCGCCCGGGGTACCGACGTAATTCGCTGACCTGGGGCGCCACATGATCGTCCGCGAGTTCGTTCCGGACTTTACCTGGCTTACATCGTGTCAAGACTGGATGAACCGGACATCGCCCACGGTCGTCGTGAGCTGCGTATACCCGGCGTTCATGCTGGTCAACGAATTACGTCGGCACCCCCGCCCTTGGTATGCAGCGGTTGCTCGGACCAAGCGTGAGTGCGTAGTGGCAAAAAGAACCCCTGCTCGATGAGCTTCTTCCTGTTCGGGGCATGATCGCGAAGGGGTAGGGCAGGCAGCGGACGGTTGTTGTCGACCCTGGAGGGTGCGATGCCGTCGGTGATCAGCCTGCTCGAACAGCGGGAGGCGCGGGCGCAGGAGGAGCTTCAGTCGTGGCTGGAGGTGCCGAGCCAGGCCACACTCAGGGCTTTCGCCCAGGGTGTGGTCCTGCCTCGTTGCTCGGGTGTCATGGCCGCAGGCTCAGCAGGAAGGTACAGGAATCGCGGTGGCGGAATGCTGTCCGTCGTCGCCGGGGACGGGTCGGGTGAAGCGGTAGCACTGGTCGACCGTCGTGCCCGGGCTGGAGACGAGGATGGAGACGGTCGCCGTGTTCCCCTCGCGCACCGCGCTCTTGACGTCGTAGGAGCGCAGCCGTCCGGTGGGGTCGAGGGCCTTCTGCACGCCGGTGCGCGTCAGCTCCTCGACAGGCATGCTCGAGATACGCGTCCGCGTCAGGCTGACCAGGCCGCCGATCTCGGTGCTTGGACGACACACATCGTCGTACCGCTTGGAGACCTGTGAGGTCCACGCCTGGTCGGCGCGGTGGGTGTAGGTGAAGACCAGGCACTGGGTCACCTGGACGGGCCCTCCTCCGAGGAGGACTACGTCTTCGTCGTACTGGGCGGACTTGGCGGCCGTGGCGGTGAACTCGCGGCGGGACGCGTCATAGGTGATCACGGGAGCTTCGGTGTGCCGCCAGATCACCTCGGTGAGTACGTCGGCGTCGGTGGCGCCGCTCGTGTCGAGTACCCGGGCCGTGTCGTCCGCCGTGGCACGGGCCTGCTCCAGGATCGATGCGAGTGCCTTCTCCCTGCGCTCGCTGTTGACGTTCCCGGCGTGCCAGGCCGAGTACCACAACCAGGCGACGACGACGCCGAGGACGATGATCAGTGCGATCAGGACGGTCAGGCAGCCGGTGGTCACGAGGCGGTTCGCCCGCCCCGTGACCACCGCACTGCCAGTCTTGTCAGGTTCCACTAGCTGCCTTTGTACCCCATGTCGGCCAGTGACTGCTCCATGACCCGGGCGTAGCCCGTGGTGCCAGCGTTCTTCGGGTGGAACGACTCGAGGCTGGAACAGATGTCGTCCCCGGGCCAGGGCAGGCAGGGGACCTGGTTGGCCGGGTCCCCGTCGTGGAAATCGCCATCGCCGTTCGGGCCCGCCACGATGCGGTTGATCCACTCGTCGCTGTCACAGATTCCGTGTCCCCGGAACGCGGGGATCGGATCGGCGAAAGCCACCTTGAGCCCCGCCTTGCTCAACTCGTCCACCTTGGCAGTCTGCTTGTCGCGGACGTAGTCGGCCAGGTAGTTCAGAGCGTCGAAGTCAGCTGTCACGCAGGGCTCGTCACTGACCAGGCGGGGGTAGCCCATGAGCACGATCTGCGCGTTCGGCGCGGCGCTCGCGATCTGACGGATGAGCACCCCGGTGTCCGTGACCGCTTGGTCGGCCTTGCCCGTGTAGTCGGCCGGGTCGCACACCCCGATGACGTAGCAGTTGATGACGGCGTTGGTGAAGTTGTCGCCGTCGTTTCCGCCAATGGTCAGCATGACCAGTGTGGTGTCCGAACTGAGGACACCGGAGTCGATCTGGCTCTTCTCGTGGTAGTTGCCGATCCTTCCCCATGGTGTGGGGTCTCCTGTCGTCAACTGCCAGGTGTGCGCGCCGGAGCAGCTGACGTCCAGGAAGTCGACGGTGGTGCTGTCACTGTCCGCAAGTCCGCCGAGGCTGGTGCTCTGGCCGGGCAACAGGACTTTGCGCGGCCAGGAGTTGGCGCTGCGTCGGCAGGCGTTCCAGCTGTTCTCCCCGTGGTCCCTGTCGGACTCGGGTGAGTAGGCTCCGGCACCTTCACCGGAGGTGTAGGAGTCGCCCATGGCGACGACCATGTGCTGGGGCTTGGCCGACAGTGTCTGGAAGGCGACGGCGTCCCAGGCGACGTCCTCGTCGGCGGTGCCGTCCTCGGTGGTGTTCGTCAGGGTTATGCGCGGTGTCCCGGTGAAGCGGTAGACACCCAGCTCCACCCAGGTGTTCTCGTTGTAGTGGGTGTTGATGTAGCGGTGACGTTCACCGCCCGCGACGCCCTCGATGACGTAGTGGGCCTGCTGGGTGTGGGCTCCGGTGTCCGGCTGGTGCGCGAAAACACGGGCCCACTCCACACTCCGGCCGAGGGTCCATGTGCCGTCGATGGTCATCCGGCCGCCGGCGCCGCCGAGATGAGCGGTGTCGCGGGTGTGGGTGTACCAGAAATGACCGCCGTAGCCGCCGCCGATCTGGTGCAGATCGCCCTTGGCCTCGTACTCGTTGTCGGAGTCGGAGTAGAAGGAGAACTGGAAGCTGCCGTCCGAGTCTGCCGTGCCGCAGTCGCTCCAGGTAGGGTTGCCGTCCTTGATCGCCTCGACGATCAGGGCCCCGGCAGGCAGCCCATTGGTGGAACATTCGGGGGTGCCGTACCGGAGGCGGTAGCCGCGGCCCGGCTCCGAGCGCAGGGTCACGTACTTGATGTTCTCGTGCCCGCAGCTTCTGTCGCAGTCCTCCTTCCACGTCACGTTCGGTTCGTGGTACCAGTGCTCGGTGTAGCAGGCGACCGTGTCGCACTCAGGCGGGCTGTCGGCGTCGCAGTCGTTCGCGGCGTTGCAGAAGGTGTCCAGGTCCGGCTTGATGAAGCTGCGCTGGAGGTCGTTGACCCACCAGGCGGGCCGGAACCCGGCCGAGGCGAACCCGGACTCCCCGGGCCAGTCCTGCCGTCCGGAGGTGGAGTAGGAGTAACCGGCGTCGATGGACCAGGCGGCCCAGCCCATCACCTTCTCCTGGTACGGCCAGTCCTGCGGGTGCGCCGCGTCATGGTTGGCGTCCGGGTTGACGCTGGTGTCCAGGAACGGCAGCCGGGACGGCGGGTAGATGGGGTTGGCCGGGTTGTTGTACCAGCCCAGGCCCCACGGCTCGCTCGGGGCACCGGCCGGGTTGAAACCGAGGTTGTAGTTCCACAGTGCGGCGAACCAGTTCTCCGGCTTGGCGGGGTCGTCGTTGTTGATGGTGATGGTCTGCCCGTCGGTGTGGAGCTCGTTCCACTTGTCGGCGAGGATGTACATGGAGGCGGCGATGTTGACCGTGTAGTCGAGGGCGACGGCCCGCTGCACGTTCGGGTCCAGGCCGGTCTCGCCGGGCTTCTCTCGTCCGGCCATACGCATGCCGTCGGTGACCTGTCCGACACCGTAGCCGCAGTCGGACTCGTCCCAGTTGATCTTCCAGTACTCGTCGGACGTGCTGCCGCTGTGGCCGTAGAAGCCGGCCACGGCCGCGAGCGGGTTGCCCATCTGGCCCGGTACCGCCCCCGACTCCGCCTGCCACAGGTTCGACTCCTGGGCGAGCACGCCCAGGATGACCTGGGCGGGGATACGTCCGCCGCCGTTCAGCGTCGGTGGCGGGAACAGCCCCTGCGGGTCGATCGTGCCCAGGCCGGCCTGGGAGCGCCAGCCGCCCTGCCGGAGCCAGCCGGAGCGCAGTTCACCGCGCACGGCCATGTCGACGGCCCACTCGACCTGGTTCGGGGTCGGCTGCAGTGCCTGGCTACCCACGTCATTGCGGGGTACAGAGCACCAGCGGTCGGTGTCGATCGGGTTGGTGGAGACACTGGCGGCTGCGGCGGTACGCATCAGCTGGGTGCGCGCCCCGCCATCACTACTGGTGTCGAGGGCGGGCGAGAGGGCGCCATTGCCTAATCCGCTGCCCTGGTCCGTCACGGACTGCGTGACCTTCTTCCCGGTCGCCGTCGCTGTGGAGGTCACCGTCAGCGGCTCCTCGTCACCAGTCTGCGGCGGCTGCGCACTGCCGTCCTGCGGCACCGGTTCCGCGTTCGTGAAGTCCCGCCCAGCGCCCTGAATCCGCTCCAGACCGGCGCGGACTCCGGGCGAGAGGACCGGGTCGACGGCCAGCCGTCCATGGCTGGAGACATCGGCGTCGGCGGACGCGTCGAGTGCCGTGACCCCTGTTCCCTCGGTGCGCGGTGTGCCGGAGGGGTGACCGGTGAGGAACACCCGACCCGTGCCGCCTTGTCTCAGGGCGAGGTCTCCGAGCTTGCCCGAGGCGAGCGTCGACGGGTTCCCCTGCCCTCGCCACAGTCTGGCGTGTGCGATGTCGTCGTTCTCGCGGTCGAGGAAAGCAACCTGGTCCTTGCCTGCCACCCGGATCTCGAACGGCACGTTCTCAGTGTCGGCCAGGTTCTCGACCTTTCCCGACCGGTCGATGTGTACCAGGTGGTGGCCGCGCGCGGCGATCGCACCGTCCGCGACCGGAACGGCGGAGGTCACCTGCCCCGTGGCGACCGTGTCGGCAACGGTGTCACCGGACGTGTCGACGGTGACGATACGGCTCTTGCTGTCCCGGAAGGCCGTGAAGGCGGCCGTATGCGTGTCCGGGTTGCAGGACGGGTCGAAGTAGGCCAAGGACGCGGTGAACGGCAGCTTCGTCACCTCCCCGGTTTCGAGGTCGACGATGGCAGTGAACGCACCGCCCTGCATCAGGTCCGGTTGGTTGGTGAAAGTGCGGGGCGCGTAGGCGACCGCGACGTGCGAGCGATCCATGACGCACTCGTTGCCGATCCACGTGTCCGCCGACATGCCCGGCTCGGCCAGGACAGCAGCGGTCTGCCACGCGTACGCCTCGGCGCTGTCCGCAGTGAGGATGCGCAGGCCGTCGGCGTCGGCCACGGAAGTGACAGCCCGGTCCGGCGAAGTCTTCCAGCCTCGGCCGAGTTTCTTGCCCGGATTCACGACGTGGCCCGGAGGCGTCGGCGCGGCCTGTGCGCTGTCTCGGCCAGGCTCGGGTGCCGCGGTCGCCGGCCCGGCGGCCTGCAGGAGGCCGCCGGTCAGCGCAGCACACGCCGCCACGGCGGCCCATCCTCTTCTGTATCGGCTTCTTCGTCGTTTCAAGAGTTCTCCAAGGCAGAAAGGAGCAGTTGACTGGACGAACTCCGCGGCCGCACCGGTGCCTGGGGCATCGGCTCAGCCGCGGAGAACTTCGGCGGACCGGATGCGGGCGGCGCGCCAGGCCGGATAGAGGCCGGTGACCAGCCCGATGACTGGGGCGATAGTGCCGATGAGGGACGGAATGACGGGGGTCCACTGGCGGGTAACGGGCCATGACGAGGACGGTCAGCGTGTTCAGGGTGGTGCCGATCAGCCCGCCCGCGCGCCGAGGGCCGCGGACTCGGTGAGGAACTGAGCGGTGATGTGCCGGCCCGCGCGCCGAGCGCCCGGCGCAGCCTGATCTCCCCGGTTCGTTCCAGTACTGCAACCAGGGTGGTGTTGGCGACGCCGGCGCACACCGTCCGGAAAGCTGGGGGACGATACACTCCGCAGGTCGCAGCGCAACGCGAGCGGCGACCGAATCCCACAACTCGTCAGAACCGGCCGCTGCCGCGACAGATCAGCACTCATGAAAACGACGATGCCGCGGCTCACCCACAGGCCACCTGAGACATCGTCGAATTCACAGCTACAGCTTCAAGTAGTCGGCCTTGTCATTGAAACTTCCCCCGGTCGGATAGCTGGCATTGATGAAGTTATAGCAGTAGCGGTTAGCGAGAGCCATATACGGGTCGGGAAGGCCGGTCCGGGCGTCATAGACGAGTGCGCCCTCACTGACCCGGTTGACACATCCGGAACTTGCCTTGTCCCTGAAGTTCCAGTCAGCCAACTGCTTGGTGCCGTCCGCAGACCACTGAAGTCTGCGGCCACCACCGTTCCCGTTCTCCCAGAGACAGACGTACGGGAAGGCACAGTCACTAAAGGCCAATATGCCTACGTCGACCTTGGGGGCTACGTCGGCCCTGGCGGCGCGGAGCTTTTCCCCCGCTGGGTCGATGCGCGGAAGAGCCTCATCTGCTTCCTGGACGCTGTCGTAACAGTAGACCTCCCCGCTCGGGACTTCCGTGCAAGCCTGTGCACCGTGCCAACCGTCAGCCAGGTTTATCTGTCTGCCGTTGTAGGTGGCGATGACGGGCTCGCTCTTTTCGAGCTCCGCGTTCAATTCCGCCTCGGCTTCGGGCGTCAGTACGCCAACCTCCGGTATGGGCTCCGCAGCGGGCGCGCTGAGAGCTGTTGTCGTACCAGCCACGACGGCACAAACGGTCGCCGTGAGGGTTACTGCGACACGTGCAATACGCATGTCGACTCTCCTGTGTCATGCGACGAATACAGCTGGTCGCAATTCAACAAGAGCGCGATCCTCTATGTCGCTTAACATTCAAAATCAGTCAAAAGATGGCTCGCGAGGGGGTCTTGCTCACCAGGGCTCCGTCGTTGTCGCGATCGGCCCGACGTAGACGGTATGGGCCTGATACCCCAACTCGGCCGTGATGGTGATCCCGGATGGATCAGCAGATGCACGCAGGCACGGCTCCCGGTGATCACGGAGTGTCGAGTTCGCTGATCACCACAATGGAAGACCGTGCCTGCTGCAACAGCATCGCCCATCCGCCTCTCTGGGCCAACTCGCCGGTTCCGGTCCAGCCACCCCGATGAACTGCACCGGGTTCACCTCACAATGACAACCTGCTGTCCCAGCAGCAGCCGCGGCCGGTGGCCGCCGACAACATCGCCTGCCCACCACAACCGCGCAGATCACAACCGCTCGGGCTCACCCGTCGGGGCCGGTGAACCCGAGGACGAGGGGAGCCTCGCCCAGCAGGCCGTCCGCGATCCAGAACCGCGCGGACAGGACCGTGCGCAGGGCCTGGTTCATGGCGGCCTGCTGGGCATCGCGCAGCTCCAAGGGCAGGTGGTGAGCGGCCGCAGGGTCCTGCTGCCACACCACCCGCAGCGCGCGGCGGCCTTCCGGTACCAGGGCCACTCCCGTCTCTTCCCCGTCCGCGGCCGCCTCGATGTTGTACGACGGCAGGCCGGCCAGCAGCACAGTCTCGAGCACCGCCCGCGCCAGCCGCTCCTGCGCCTCGGTGAGCGCCTCGCCGTCCAGCACGGCCCTGGCTGCGAAGTAGCGCGCCTGCTGCTCGTAGTCCCCGCCACGTGGGTCCATGACCTCTTCTCCCGCTTCCCGCCCTGCGAGCATCTGCGTGGTCACAACGGGAGGGTTATGCCGAGTTCTTGCATGGCGGTCGACGGTGGGCCACCTTCGGAGCGTTCGGTCTTGTAGCCCTTGACACGGGGTTCGAGGGTGCGCGGGTCGACGGCCTCGGCCGGGGCTCCGGTGGCGTACAGACCGTCGGGCTGACTGTCGCGGTCGTGGGGCAGGAGCCAGAAGACGCGGCGGCGGAAGGTGCCGGAGGCGCGGGAGGCTTTCGCCTGGGGGCCGAGGAGGGCATAGCCGACCATGCGGCCGTCGCGGTGGTAGGCGGGTTTGCCCTTGCGGGTGGGCAGCCGGTCCAGGCTCTGGCGGACGTAGTCGAGGTGCTCGATGTCTTCCAGCCACACCAGGTCGGTCTCGTGGCTGATCTCGTCCTCGGTGATCAGGGAGCTCATGCGCCGGCGTCCCTTTCCTGGTCGAGTAGTCCGATGCCCGGGTAGTGCTTGCGCTGGTTGGACAGGATCATCTCCTTGGGCGAGGCCAGTCCCACGAGTTCCCGGGTACGGGCGGCAAACGCCCGCGAGGACACGGCAGGTGCGCCCTCATTCTGGCACCACGACCTGTATGCGGCGTAGAGGGCGGCCTGTTCCGCGCGCAGGTCGGGGCCGAGCGTGCAGCACTCGTCGTAGAAGCGGCCGGTGTGGTCCTCGGTTTCGGCGTACGCGGTGGTGGCGATCCGGACGCGTACGGGTCCGGTGAGGTCCTTGTCACCGGCGAGGTAGCGGCGGGCGCCGTCGATGAGCCAGGCCAGGATCCCGGGGCCTTCCTCGGTGACGAGGATGTCCGCCAGGTTGTCGATCTTCCGGTCGTCGGGCACGACGCGTTCGAAGGGGATGAGCCTCATCCTCCTCCAGAAGGCGAACCCACCGGTGCCGACCTCGGGCCGGTGGTTGCCCAGGAGCCACAGCTTGTGCGTGGGGGCGAAGCTGAAGAAGTCCTGCCGCATCCGGCGGGCTTTGATCCGGTCGCCGCCGGTCAGCAGCTTGACGCGGGCTTCGTCGAACTTGTCGCCGTGTTTGACCTCGCTGCACACGATCACGCGGCGGCCGTGGAGCTCGGCAAGGTCGGTGGGGTGGCCCTCATACGGGCGGGCCATCAGGAAGCCGGGCGGGGCGGCGTCGGCGTAGTCGCCGAGCAGCTTCATCAGCACGTCCAGCAGAACGGATTTGCCGTTCTTGCCGGAGCCGAACAGGAACGGCAGCACCTGGCCGCCGACGTCACCGGTGACGGAGTAGCCCAGCAGCAGCTGGAGGTAGGCGATCATCTCCCGGCCTTCGGCGTCGCCGCCGAAGGTGTCGGTCAAAAACCGCGCCCAGCGCGGGGTGGGCATGGGCGTCGGGCCGATGGTGGTGGAGCGGGAGTGGAAGTCCTTGTTCGGGTCCGGGGTCTTCACCAGTCCGGTCCGCAGGTCCACGATCCCCTCGGGGGTGCACAGGGCGTAGGGGTCGGCGTCCAGGAGGGCGGCGTTGAGGACCATGCCCGGGGCGGCTTTGGCCTGGGTGAGCATGGCGTTCATGCCGGTGGTGGACAGGGCGCGGCGGCGGTGCCGCTGCAGGGCTGTGGTGGTGAACAGTCCGCGGGGGTCGTGGGTGGCGATGGCTTCGGCGAGGTCTCCGGCGGCCCACAGGACGGTGTCGTCCTCGTCGACCTGCCAGCGGGTGGTGTCCCACCGGTACCAGCCGATCCCGGGGACGTGCCGGAAGTCCTGGGCGTACAGCTTGACGAACAGCTTGGCGTTGCCGCGGTCAGTGAGGGTGTCGGGCAGCAGCCCGGCCTCGGTCGCCTCCCCTGTGGAGGGGCGCGGGGCTTCGGCCTGGGCCGGGACCGGCACGCCTGGTTGGGTGCGGATTTGTTCGGCGACGGCTTGAGGGTCGAACTCGAAGAGTGTCTCTGGGCGGGGCGTACTCACGGGCGGCCCTCCTGGTGGAGGGGGCGTTTCAGGCCTGCGGCCAGGCCGCTGCGGATGATCTGCTCGGCGCGGCGTTCCTGACCCGGGCGGGCCGCGGCCGCGCTCTCGGGCAGGGCGCGTTCGGCTTCCTCCTGAGAGAGGCGACCAGCGGCGATGAGGCCGCCGAGGGTGTAGGCGGCCCGGTTAAGGGTGTCGGAGAACCCGGCGCCTTCGGCGATCTGGCCGCAGGCTTCGACGGGTCCCAGGACGGCGGCGAGGGTGCGCGCGGTGCGGCTGCGGCCGCCGCCTGCGGCCAGGACGGCCTGCCGGGCTCGGGGCGGGACCGGGCGCGGCGCGGGGATGTTGGGGGGTTCCGATGTATTTCGGTGACCAGGGATGGTGAGGGGCCGCTCGGTGGCGGATTCCACGCTATGAGTGATCATCTTCCGGGTCTGCGGGCGG
>NZ_JBSFUU010000141.1:0-14491 GCF_053591955.1 Streptomyces sp. NPDC002845
GGCGAGGAACTCGTTCTCGAGCAGAACGCCTTCGTCGAGGGCTTCCTGCCCGCCGGAATTCTGCGCACCCTGACCGATACCGAACTCGCCGAGTACCAGCGGCCCTACCGCACTCCGGGCGAGGACCGCCGCCCCACGCTCACCTGGCCCCGCGAGGTGCCGATCGACGGAGAACCCGCCGATGTGCACGCCGTCGTCGCGGAGTACAGCGCGTTCTTGCCCGGTACGGACTTCCCGAAGCTCTTCGTCAACGCCGAACCCGGTATGGCGCTCACCGGCGACGATCGGGAGTTCGCGCGCACGTTCAAGAACCAGACCGAGATCACCGTGTCCGGCCTGCACTCCGTCCAGGAAGACGCACCGGACGAGATCGGTGCCGCCCTGTCCCGCTGGCTTGATGCTCTCGACGGGCGGATCGGCTGACCCGTGCCCTGCCCTGCCCTCCCGGGGTTGCCGGACATGGGAGTTCCTGGCAACCCCGGGACGGGCGTCTCGTCTCGTCAGCGGCGGCGGTAGGGGCCCGGGCGGAGTCGGGCGCCGGCCATCCGGACGGCTTCCGGTGACAGCTCGGGGTGAGCTCCGATGAATTCGGTGACGCGGTCGGGCGCGGTGCGGGAGAGTTCGCGCAGCAGCCAGCCGGGGCCGGTGTGGGCGAAGCGGTCGGTGCTGACGAGGTTCGCGGCGGCTGCGTCCAGGAGCATGTCGGCGAAGCCCGGGAAGGGGTGCGGGCTGCGCCCGGCCAGTTTGACGAAGGCGACCACACCGGCGCGGCGCTGCCACAGGCCGGGCGCTCGGGACCAGGCGGCGACCGCTTCGGCGCGGGGCCTCAGTTGCGCCTCGTCGGCGGTGAGGAAGGTGTGCAGTGCCTTGGTGGCGTACCAGTCGCAGACGTTCCAGTCCGCGATCCAGCCCTGGGCGAGAGGGCGGGCGAGTGCGTCGATGTGGTCGTTGCGCAGCCGGTCGCCGAGGTGTTCGGTGATGAGCAGGGTCGCGGCGATCTTGTCCTCGCTCATCGGCTGGGCGAACCACCGGTGGGCCAGACTGAGCAGGTTCGCGTCGGACCAGGTGGTGAGGTGCCGGGTCCTCCAGAGGGAGCGGACCGAGGCGCGGATACCTGCCATCGGCACGCCACGGAACTGAGCGGTGCCTTTCAGGTACCGCTCCCAGTGGTCCCGGGTGCTCTTGTCGGCCGCGGCGGTCAGCAGTGAGTCCAGCAGGGCGGTGACCTCGGTCTTGTCCGTGGTGCTCATGCGGGCCCGACGAGGGTGGGGAGGGACTTCGACAGACGTGTCCACAGCGTCGGGGGTGCGTCGAGGCCGGGTCGGAGCGGTAGACCTCGGCCACGGCGACCGCGAGGTCCAGTTCCCGGGCGGCGGTCTCGACGGTGGTCGTCTCGATGGGCAGGGTGACCCCGGCATGGCGGGCCCAGCGGGGATCCGCCGGATCTGTCAGACCGAGGTCGACGCTCGCCCGGACGAGTCGGTCGCAGCGGTACGGGTTGGCGGCCCGGACCAGGCCACAGCGTTCGCGCATCAGTTGGCGCATTACCGAGCGTGCCCGGGAGAGCCGCTGCCGGAACGCGGCCCGGCTGGTCCCGCAGATCTCGGCGCCCTCGGCGTCGGTGAACCGCAGCAGGTCACCGAGCAGGTACGCGACCCGCTGCTCCCGGGACAGGCACAGCAGCATCCCGTAGGTGCACGACAGCCGGACGTCCGCGCGCAGCTCCTGGTACTCGGCATGACGGGCGGGCTCGAACGCCGGGTCGGTGGCGTGTCGGTCGAGGAACGCGGCGAAGGCCTCCGGGCTCGCGACCGACGCCTCGGCCCCGCGCCGCGTTGTGCGCATCAGCTGGCGTACCGCGACGGTGTACGCCCAGGTGGTGAACCGGGACCGGCCCTCGAACGAGCCCAGGTGCGTCACCAGGCGGATCATCACCTCCTGGGCGGCGTCCTCGGCGTCGGCCGGGGTTCCGGAGAACCGCAGTGCCAGCCGGTACATCGGCTGCTGCATCGCCCGGCACAGCGTCTCCAGCGCGGCATGGTCACCGTCCCGGGCGGCCAGCGCCACCCCGGTGAGCTCATCCATGCCCACGTCCGGGCCCGGGCCAGGGGAACGGGGCTCGTTGTTCCCCGCTCTCCCTGCTCTCCCCGCTCTCTCCGCCGAGTGCTCTTCGGGCCCCTGCCGGTTACCCACTCTGATTTCTCCTTCGTCCCGCGGGGGCCTGGACGCGACTCACGTCCAGGCCCCCGCACCAGTCGTGGGTCAGCGGGAAGCCGGTGCGGTGGCCGGCTCCCCGTGCAGCATCAGCACGGACTCGTGGTCGATGAGCCCGAACATCGGCGCACACTCCGTGGAGGTCTCCGCGGCGTGTGCGGCCGACTGGGCGTCCTTGAGGCTGCGCCACCAGACGACGTCGATCCACTTGTCGTCCTTCGACGAGTATGACAAGTCCCGCGACACGAAACCGGGCTGCCTGCCGGCCCACTCCGACATGGCGTCGACGGCGCCGAGCAGCTGCTCAGGGGTGACACCGGCCTTCAGTTTGAAGACCACCAGTTCCAGTACCTTGTTTGCCTGCTCATCCATCATGGTTTGCACCGTTCTGTCTCGTTCGATCACGGATCGTTCCGACCCGGGTGGCCCGGTCGGCCGCCTCACAGAGATGAGAGACAGGGGCGTATGCGACTGTGACAGGAAAGCTCGCAGCATCTTGGAGCCAAGGGCCGCCGTGGCGGCTGATCAGCTGTTCCCCGTCGCATGTCAGTGCCGTGGTCTACGGTCCACGCATGGAACACGAATCTGTGCAAGCTGCGGTTGAGCTCCCCCTGGACCGGCCTGCCTCGTTCGAGCTGTTCACCTCCGGCTTCGACGGCTGGTGGCCGAGAGACTTCTCCTGGTCGGGGCCGGATGGTTTGACCTGCATCGGCATCGAGTGCCAAAGCGAAGGCGCTCTGTACGAGATCGGCCCCCACGGGCTGCGCTGGGACTGGGGCCGCGTATTGGACTGGAGCCCGCCGAGCGGTCTGGTCTTCAGCTGGCAGATCGGCCCCGATCGTGTGCCCATCCCCCGCGTGGAACAGGCCACCGAGGTCGCCGTGACGTTCACGGAGCAGGCGGCCGGCACTCTGGTGGAGGTCCACCATCACGGCTGGGAACGGCACGGCGACCTCGGGGCGGGTTACCGCCAGGACTTCGCCTACGCCTGGCCCACGGCCCTCGCGGCACTGCGCGGGGTGGCGGCCAAGGGCTAGTGCCAAGATCTGGGAGCCGCCGAAGAGCAAGCGCGAGGGGGCGGCCGTGAGTCACGGCCGTTCCCATGGCCCTTGGCCGGGCCGACAGCTCCGGGGTGGCGCGGCAGCGCCGTGAAGCCTGCTGTACGTGATGGTCAGACTCCATGGGTGGAGAGGCAGAACGGGTGGCCCGCCGGGTCCAGCAGGACCCTCCACGCATCCGGCTGTGGCTGGAACGATGGCTCGACGGCTCCCAGGGCCAGCATCCGGGCCTGGGCGGCGTCCAGGTCGTCGACGCCGAGTTCGATGTGGGCCTGCTTGCCTTGGGTCGCCTCCGGCCAGGTGGGGGGCTGGTAGTCGGCCTGCCGGACGAAACCGAGTCCGGGCGAGCCCTGCCGGCCGAGCAGGACGAAGTCGTCGCTGGAGTAAAGGACGGGCAGCCCGAGGGCGTTGCCGTAGAAGCGGGCGAGCTCCGCGGGGTCCGCGCAGTCGAAGTCGACGGAGAGGAAGCGGATTGCGGGAGGCGATGTGGTTTTGGTGCTCATGGAGGAAACGCTAGGACGGGACCAGGACAGATACGGTCCTGGTCATGCGGAACACTGGGGGATGTGATCAGTAGCTCCGCGCGTCTGTTGCGCTTGGTGTCGCTGCTGGCGGCGCGTCCCACGTGGACCTGTCGTGAGCTGGCCGAGCGCATGGCGGTCACCGAGCGCACGGTCCGCCGTGACATCGCCCGGCTGCGTGAACTCGGCTACCACGTGGAGTCCGACCCCGGACCCTGGGGCGGCTACCGCCTCGGCCCCGGAGCCCGCATGCCGCCGCTGGTCCTGGACGACGAAGAGGCTCTGGCCGTGGCGGTCGGTCTGCGGGAGGCCGCCCTCAGCGGTGTCCTCGGCGGCGACCAGGCCGCACTGGCGGCGCTGCTGAAACTACGGCAGGCCCTGCCGAGGCGACTCGCGGACCGGCTGGCCCAGCTGGACGCCACCCTGGTGCACACCCGCAGGCCCGACGAGCCCCGGATCGACCCAGGAACGCTGCTGGAACTGGCCACGGCGTGCCGACAGGGTGAGCGCACCCGCCTGTCGTACCGCGACCACCGGGGAAGGGCCACCGTCCGGGACGTCGACCCGTACCGCCTCGTATACACGGGCCTGCGCTGGTACTTCGTCGCCCACGATGTGACGCGGGGCGAGTGGCGCACGTTCCGGGCCGACCGCGTGGTCCAGGCACGATCGACCGGACGAGCGGTGGAGTTCGTCGATCCGCCGGACCCGGCGCGGCTCGTCTCCCAGGGGATCGCGAGCGTCGTGTATCCGCTCTACGTGACGATCCGCCTGCCACTGCCCCTCGACGAGGCGCTCCAGGTGGTCTCGTGGACAACCGGCACCCATACCCCGGGGAGCACCGACACCACCCTCGTCGAGATCGGGGGGCACGACGCGGAGCGGCTCGCCGCGTACCTGCTCTCCCTGGGCACCACCGTGCAGGTGATCTCCCCGGACGACGTACGCGAGGCGTTGCTGCGCCGCATCCGGGCGATCGCGGAAGCCAACACCGAAGCCGTCAGCACCGGCCAGCCAGGGAGTCGGTCAACGCGTGGACGAGTTGGGTGAATTCGGTACGTTGCTGGTCGGTCAGTGTGGCGTAGAGCGGCGCCTGCAGCTCGTCGGTGAGCTGCTCGGCACGCTGCCATCGGGGGATCAGGGTTGCGGCAACGGGGTGTGGCTCTTGCCAGCCGTAGTGGGTCGCCTGCTCGACGCCGAGGTTGACGACCATGGCCGCTCGGGCGCTCAGCCCGCACAGGCGCACCGCCGCCAGATGGCAGGCGCCACGGTGTTCCCGCAGTACGTGTATGCGCTGCATAGCCGCACCGACCGGGTCGTCGGCGGGGTGGGGCTGCGCGCGCCAGCCGACGAACAGGGGCAGTGCGTCGGCGTCGGCGGCGTCGATCAGTTGCTGTGCCAAGCGGTTGAAGTGCTCCACGTCGACGTCGGCGGGGATGTTGGCGCGCCCCCACGTCCGGACGGCCTGCGCATAGCAGGCGGCGGCTTCCCCCGCCGGCATCACGGACCGTCCCGCCAGCCAGCCCGCGGTAACCAGGTCGGGGCCGAGGAAGCCCTGTACTGCTTGGACCACCGAGGCCGGTGCCTCGCCGAGCACCCCGAACCGTCCGCGGCAGTAGAAGCCGCGTCCTGGGGGAAACCCCGCGCGCAGACCGACGGCGGCGGTCGCCTCGTCGGACATGAACTCGTCACCGAAATCGTGGATGGGCCGGGCAACCGCGGCGATGCAGTCGAAGATTTCCATGCGCTGAAGGTCACTCACCATGACTCAATAGGTCAAGGGGATGATTTCTGATGAAACCCTTTAGGTAATCTATCGAGTCATGCTGGATATCCGCCGTCTGCACATGCTCAAGACCGTCGCCGCCCGCGGTTCCATCGCCGCGGCCGCCCAGTCACTGGCGCTGTCCGCCGGTGCCGTGTCCCAGCAGCTGTCCGCGCTGCGGCACGACGTGGGAGTCGATCTGCTGCGCCCCGACGGGCGAACCGTGGCACTGACGGAGGCGGGCCGGGTGCTCCTCGAACACGCCGACCGGATCCTCGCCGTCGTGCAGGAGGCCGAGAGCGCCCTCGCGGCGGTCAAGGGCACGGTCGGCGCCACCGCCACCCTCGCCGCGCTGCCGTCGACCGTCGCCAGGATCGTGGCCCCCGCACTGACCGCACTGAGCTCACACCACCCGCAGCTCACCGTGACCTGTCTTCTCACCGACCAGGCGCAATTGCGGGAACTCACGCTCGGCACCGTCGATGTCGTGCTGGGGCAGCGGTATCACCACCTGCCCGATGCGACACCCCGGGGCATCGCGGTCTCCCCGCTGCTCGACGATCCGCTGCTCGTCGTCACCGCGGCCGACCAAGCCGACGAGCGGCCCGTCGCCCTGCGGGAACTGGCCACGCACAGCTTCGCCGTGCCGCCGCCGACCACGGACTGTGGACAGGCCATCCTGCACGCCTGCCACCAGGCCGGCTTCACACCCACGACGCGCTACATCACCGCCGACATCGCCGCCCAGCTCGCCCTCGCACGGGCCGGCCTCGCCACCGCGCTCGTCCCCCGGACGGCCATCGACCCGGCCACACCAGGAATCCGCACGGCGCCCATCGAGGACCGTCCGATCCTGCGCCTGCTGTTCGCCGCGACGCGTCACACCGAGACCGCGAACCCGACGACCACGGCCGTCGTCGCAGCGCTGCGCACAGCCGCGCGGCAGGGTCGCACCACGCACATCCCGGCGGCCTAGGGCAGGCCGTCGAGCGGTCGGAGTAATGATGACGCACACGACGCAGACCGTGTCGTCGGTCGGTCCCGGCCGCACGGTCAGGCGGACCCTGAACGCGGGACGGGCTGCGCCCGGCGGACGCGCGCGGGTCACCGAGGTCACCCGCATCCCCGCGGCCACCGAGCCGCGCCGACGCTGGGCGGCCTCGTCCGCATCGTCAGGCGCAGGCTCAAGAAGATCCAGTTCCGTCCGGACCTGATCGACGGCTGCCTCACGGAGACCGGCCTGGTGATCGAGTCGCCGTGATCCACCAACCGGTGTCTACGAGTTCCATCTGAGTAGCGGAAGACCGAGGCGCTGATCGCTCACACTCGTGGCGCCAACGTCGCGTGAAGCAGGTGGGGAACGATCTTCGGCAGCACGGGGAACGATCACCAGGAGGGCTGCTGCACCGCGCACGTCAAGGCGACTCGTGAACACCCCGCGGCGCTGGACAAGGGGCCACACGATGACGACCCGAAGCCCCTGTACTGGGTGGACTAAGGAGTTATGCAGTCTGTCAACCTGTTCCAGCCGGAAGTGTCTCAAGGCTCTCAGCCAAGGCAGAGGCGGGACAGGCAGATGAATCCGGCCCACACGAAAGGACGCATTGGGGTAGAACGGCTGCTCAGCGACGCCAGCTGTTCAGCCCTTAGAGCCCGAGCCGGGTGTTCACCACTCCGCAGTCGCTCGGCGACCCGGGTCGCCTGCTCGCCGGATTTGCTTCCGAATACTTCGATCACTCCGCCGATCACGCTGTCGGCGCCTCCCAGCAGGCAGCTGATCGGGAGACCCAGCGGTTCCTGGCCCTGCCGGTGGGTTACTCGTCCTACCAGGCATGAGGCGAAGACGACCCAGGGGGGCCAGGGTTGTGTGAGCGCTGTGGCAGCTGAGAGCTTGTCTCCGTCGGCGAACCTCACATATTGGCCTAGCCCTTCGCCGCTACCGTGGGCGGCCAGGTAGCAGCCTTGCGGTGAGCGAATGAGCGAGTCGAAGAACTCGGTACGTGTTGCGATCGTCGTGGTGGCGTAGCTGTTGCTGAAGGCACGCTCACTGTCGTCTGTCTCGTTGCCCATGCCTAGGTAGACGAGTACGTCGGCCAGTCCGCGATTTTCGTGCGGTGGACGAGTGGATAGTAGATCGAGGGTGGGGATCAACTGGGATACGGCTACCTTCACGAGCAGTCGACCATCGTCCAGGCGCAGTGCTGCCCATGGCAGAGCCGCCAAGGGCCCGTCGGGGACAATGAGTAGGTCGGCGGGATAGTCGGCCTCATGTTTCATGAGTTGAGTACGGGCCTGAGGCGGGATGAGCGCCATGCACATCTGCTGCCACCGGAGCCGTTCCTGAGGAGTTTGCCGGGCTGACATCACCGCTTTTCGTGCCTCATGGCCTTGGTTGCCCAGCAGGGCGAGCAGGCCAGCGTCCCGGATGTCGAAGGACGTGACCACCGGGGGTGCGTCCGGAGGTGCCCACACCACATGGCCCACCAGATGCTCAGAGTCACTGCGTTCGACGTGGTAGGTGAGGATGTGGGCCGTGCCTGCGGCAGCGCGAAGGGAGGTGTAGTCGACTGGGCGGGGGAGGTAGGCCGACGCGAACACCGTGGACAGCTTTGTTTCCAGGGCTTGGCGGCATGCCTGCTGTTCCTCCTCTGACCCCCCGGATGCCTGCTCTTCAAGGGCGGCGATTCGGTCTCGTTCCTCCTGCAGGTGCGGAGCGATATCCTTCTGCCTCTCGCGCAGTGCACGGGCGAGCCCGCTGCGCCGAAGGGACTCGGCGAGTTCTGCGGCAAGAAGGCCGGCTTCGGGGGCGCTTCGCTGGAGCCGCACGGTGCTGGAGAAGACCCGCGCGTACACGTCTTCATACCGGCCGATGAGTTGGCCACGGTGCCGCCCTGCCGTCAGTTGGCCACGGTGCTGCTCCATCGCGCGTACTCCGTCACGCAGCAGTTCCATGGACTTCTGGGGTGCCTGTTGTCCGGTCAGGGCTGCTCCCCGCAGTGTCCGGGCCACGGCGTGTTCCATCGTTCCGCTGGGCAGACCTTCTACCGCCCGGTGCAGGGACTGTGCTGCGGTCCTGTGCCAGCCTGGGCCCAGTTCCAGCTGGAGCTGACCGAGAACCAGCCAGCCGTGGGCCCTGGTCTGCCTCAATTGCCTGAGTACTTGCTTGTCGCTGACTGCTTCATCGAACAGCGCCGCGTGTTGCAGTTGACTCTTCAGCTCGCGCTGACGGTGGTGCAGTGAATACTGTCCGTCTGTGGCGCGGGCGATCTCCTGATTGAGGAGCTGGATCAGGCTGCTCGACGCACGGGGAGATGAGTCCATGGCGTGTGCGCCCGTGTGCGCGTGACTGCCGGAGAAGGAGAGTAGTTTCGCCTGCGCCGCTCGTGCCAGCGGGTCGCGTCGGCCGATGCGCGATCTCATGGCCTCACTGAGCAGTTCTGCGGCCCGTTCATTGTCTCCGGCCTCTAGCAGAGCGCGTCCGGCCGTGGCTTTGACAAGGGGCGTTACACGTGTTCGCGCGGGCATAGTGCCCAGTGCCCCAGTGGAGTGCTCGACAGCGGACTGGGTGTCTCCGTCTTGCAACGCCAGGTAGGCGAGGGCCGCTGCGGCAGCCGATCGGACCGGTGCCGGGGTCTGGGAACTCGCAGCGAGTTCGCTCCAGATAGTGCGTGCGACATCGGTCTTCTTCTCGTCCGCTGCCCGCCGAGCGACAGTCCACGTCTGACGGGCGCCGAGCCAACCGCGACACCATGGCAGCCCCGGAGCGCGCTCCTTCCGACCCACGGTGTGTCGTTCGAAGAGCGATCGCAGCTTTGCTGCCGCAGCGGCTGCCGTCAAGCCGCACAGGATGGGCCCCAGCATGTGCCTGCCGTATGCGGCATAGGCCAATACACCGCACAGAACCAGACGGAGAACCGTTTTGGTCGACCACTCTCGTTGCAAGGCCCACCATGCTGCCAGCGCCGCGATCGCAGCCGTCGACCAATCAGGGAGCGACACCCCAAACAGACTTGCCGGACGGTCGAGACCCAGCAGCATAACGGCACCCGCCGCAGCGCCCATCGCCGTGAGACGCGGAACCCACAGAGCCAGGCGGCCGGACCACTCGGCCCGGACCTCGTGCACCGCGATGCCCGGTGCCACCGGGAAGCGCCAAACACCCGTCCACAAACTGCTGAGGACCTCGGCCGTCGTCGATGCGAGAACACGGACGTCTGCCTCGCACCACGCAGCCAGCACCAAGATCCAGCCGCTATCCTTCAGATCGAGGTCCCTCCGCATATCGGATGCTCGCGTGGCGAGCTTGGCCCACTCCTCATCGACCGTGCCGAACTCGTCGTAAAAGCCGAGCAGAGCGCGGCGGCCGCCACGCACGACTTGCAAACCCTCTGTCCAGTTGCTGGCGGACCATCGAATCGCGAGAACAGTGGCCAGCCAGCGCACAGCGAGCGCGAAACCGGCCGCAGGCACGAGGAAAGCGACAGCCATGACGGCGGGTAGCGCGGCCCAGGGCCGGGTAACCGGACGGACCAGCAATGTGATCAGCGCTGCCGCCAATCCAGCAGCCCAGGCGCCTCCCACAGCGGCGCTGAACGCTGCGGCGGTCAGCGCCGCAGCGCCGGCCATCGGGCGTATCCCCCACCACACCAGTCGCGTCCGCGTCGGCCACAGCATGACCTGAGCGAGGAAGGCTGCTCCAGGAGACGGAAGCCGTGTCTTGGGGTCCTTGTCAGGCATGGGTTTTCCCATCCGGTGAATCGTCGGTCCGAGAACGAAGCACCCGCCAGCGGGCCTCCGGTAACACGTGCTCGCCGCTGTCGCGAAGTAGCGCACGGGCAGCCAGCAGTTCACCACCTGGGCGCCGACTCGCTTCGATGACATGCTCGATGATCTCGTCCACGGAGAGGCCCCCCACGTGCTCCGCAGCCACCAGAGCGTCCTCTGCGTTTCCGAACGCGGCTCGGGCCGCGGAATGGGGCAGCAGTATCGCCGCGGTCGCCAGGTGCTGGATACCCGGCGGAGAACTGCTGCCGGACCGGCAGCCGACAGCGAGGGCCGCCTCAGCTGCTACGACGGTCCAGCCGGTATCACGGACCATGCCGCCTTCGGACCCTACTGGGCCGTCGAGGGCCGGCCGGTGCCCCTTCCACAGGTACGGGTCGGCGTCCATCGCTGCCCGCAGCAGCACGTTGGTGTCGACCCGTTGGGCACCGGCGGCGTGGGCTTCGTCCCGCGCTTCATCCGGCAGACGTCGAACTGCCTCAGCCAGAGCTGATTCGTCCAACGGCCCGGGTCGGCTCCAGTACGCGACAAGCCTCAGCAACCCGATGGCAGCACCGGCAGTGAACGGGCCAATGCCGGCTGGCCAAGCCCCACTGATCACCACCGCGACGCCTGCAAGCCAAGTCAGCAGACCGAAGGACACAGTTCCCACGGCGCTCAGCAGGCCGACGGCCGCCCAGATCCAGTTACCCGTCACCAAGCCGTAGATGGCAGTTGCCCCCGAGCAGAGCATGCCCACGGTTTTCGCCCAGGCCAGCACGTTGACCAGGCGGGCATGACGGGTGACCAGCCGGGAGGGAGCAGTTGTCATGACGGGCTACCCGTTCTTTTCGTCGACAGGGCCTGCATGTGCGAGTCGGCGCATCAGGCGGTACGTGCGCCACTCGGCCAGCTGCTCCGCGGACTTGCGCATGGTCGGTCCGGCTGTGCCGTGCCGTAGATCGAACTTCCGTGTCTGCCAGTGAGTCAGCCGCACTCCGGTCCGTGCCCACAGAAGGTTCCGCTGACATCGCGTCATGACTCGCCCGACGAGGAGCTGGGCCACGCGCAGACCACCGGCAACCGGTCCCGTGATGATGCACAGCGGCAGAAGCGACACGGCCCTGAACCAGGCCGGCGCGGAGGGCAGGCTAGCTGATGCCCACACCAGCAGGATCAGTTCCCACCAGTCGCCCGACGCACGGGCGTGCAGGAAGATGGATACCGCGACGGCGATCTCCAGCACCGTCCAAAGGCCGAGTAGCAGGGAAACTACCCCCGAGCCGTTCGCAGCGCCCTGCCGTTGTTCCTCACCTGCCAGCCGTACTTCCACCGCCACTTCAGGGCCGGACAGCCCGACCACTCCGAACAACGCAGCGCAGGCAGGCGAAGGACGCACGGCAAGGCAATACAGCACTTGCCACGTCTCGGGCTCCTCGCACGTGAACCGCCTCCGCGCGGCGTCCTTCACCTCGGATGCCGGACGGCTCCCCAGACTCCGTGCTTCTTCTGCTACGGCCCGCATCGCTTCGCTGTCTGGAAGGTGCTGCAGATCCATCGCGGACAACAGCCCGAAAAGGAGCTCCACATCATCAACGTGTGCGGCGACCGGAGGACGCGTACTGCTAACTGGGACGGATTTCCGCTGCGGATTCTCCTGCCCTGTCGGTAACGTCGGGGGCGCCGGAGGCGAGAGCAACTCCTCCAGGCCGGGCAGAGTGGTGCCCAACAAGTCACTTTGGACGATCGCCAGCACTCTGCCGTGAGTCAGCCCAGTTATCTCCCGCACTGCTGCCGAAGCACCACCTGCGGCGTCGGCAAGCAACACGAGGGCGAGTGCTCCAGGGGGTACCGGGCTCATTCCATAACGCTGGCAGAGCTGCTGCAGCAGGCACAACGCTGAAGCAAGCGTCCTGGAGAGAGGTATGCCATCCCACTGACAGGGCTCCTGCCGGGCAGACACAGCCCCTGCGGGATCAGGGGCATCCGATACACGCGTGTTGTCCACCGGCAGCCATAGAAGGTCCCAACGGCCGAAACCATCCGCCCTGGACAAGGTATCCAGGACGCGTCCCGTGGTCATCTCCGTGCCGGGCGGAGTACTGTGTGCAGCCTGAGAGAGCGCGGCAACGACAGTCTCCGCGAGCGTGACCCCCTCCAGTGGGTCGCCCTCTGCGGAGTAACCTGTGGCATCCGTTGACATGTTGTCACGCCCCTGTTCCGCCATCGTGATCGACGAAGGTAGGCTCGGTAGCATCCGAGCCCCGCCACAGGTACTGCGACAGGGCCAGGCCAGCCGCGTGCTCGTCAGACGGCCGCTGCGGCAATGGCCAGCGCAGTTGGCGGTAAAGCAAGATCCGGTGCATGTCGAAGGCGGCTTCCAGGAGTTCCCCGAAGAGCAGTGCTCGGCTGGGCAGCCACACGCACATGGCCAACACCGTGATCAAGAGCCCGACAGGGACCGCCCACGGAGTAAGGGCGGCGAAGCCGATGAAAAGAACGCCCCAAAGACCGGCTGCGACGCAGCCGTCCATCGCGCGTCTCGCCGCAACCAGTTCCCGCTTGGTCGCATCCGGCAGCACAAGCCACAGACGCGGCCAGACCGCCACGCTCTCCAGACCGTACTTGTCAAAGGGACGGCTCTCGGCCCACCGCAGAATCGCCCCCACACGCGTCGGCATCCTACGGAAGGGCGCTGACGCCTTGTACCGCTGACGACGCTCCAGCCGAAGAAACTCGGCATAATCCTGAGGAGTGAGGTCCGGATCCGCTGCGGCGATGCGCCCCTGCAACTCCTGCCAGCGCTCAGCACGAGGGTCACGAGCATCCGCAGCCCGGTCAACGCGGCTGAACCACAGACGCATGGCCCACAACGGCCAGTACCCCTCAGCGATACGCAGCGCCGGCTCGGTCATCCGGCCCACGACCATTCCAGAACCAGTTACAACCGCCATCATCGCGAGGAGGAGCATGACTTGAACCACAGCGGGTTGAGATGCGTACCCTTCGGCAAGACGAGCAACCTCTGACCGGTCCTTACGGGAATAGAGCCAGGCCAGAAACCCACCAAACCAGAAGATCGCCGCAAGGGTGGAGGCAGCGAGCCATCGCTGGGCGAGACTCCCGCTCACCGTCTCCCAGAGTTTGGAGATCACGACGCTTTGACGAGCTTCTCACTGTGTTCCTTGCACGCCGGAACGGGCACACCGACATGCGGCCGATACCACACGTAATTCTGATCCACCGGACAGACGAAGCGGTCAGCCGGGATGGGACCGCCACCATGGCCCGGAAGGCCGCTGTACTCAGGGCCACCACGTACGAACTGCTCGTGGAACTCCGGCGGCAGCTGGGCAGGGTGCTCCAGCACATCCTCGGCCCACTGCAACAGTGCTTCCTCCGAGCTGAACAGATCCCTCAACCGAGCAATCGCAGCAGAGGATGTCGGGGCATCCGCTAAGGCCGCTGCAAGGGCGGCATCAACGTCATTGGAGCGCTCATCTCCCACCAGTTCGGCGAGATACGGCCGGATCATCCTGGCGATCTCAATGATCTCCGCGTCGTTCAAGCGTCGCCCCCCAAGTCGATCAAAGTGGCAGCCAGTGGCGGCATCAAGAGCAGGCAAGGCACGCACCCAACGCGTTCTCCCCGCTCCTCTCGCCCCCATCCGTCCAAGGCACCGTACCAGCCAATCTCACAGCGTTCAGGCCAAGTTACACAAAACCATTGACCATAGCCCGCAGCGCGAGTGAGTGCGATCGATGTCGTTCGACTCGCTTCCGAACATCTACGTTCCCGCAGTGCGACACCGTTCGAGTACGCAGGCGTTACCGCTCTACGGTCACGCCCACCACCTGAATGAAGGAGCGCGCGATCGTCCAGAGAACCCACTCCAGTCAACGCGAAGACGGAGACGACAGGACGGCGACGTTGTCTCCACACTGCCGCAGCCGTTCCAGGAGGCTGGTGTTTTGTGCCTCCAGTTCGGCGTTGCGCAAGGTCAGGACCTGGATCTGGTTGGCGTAGGTGGCCAGGGTGTCCTTCAGTTCGCGGGTCTCGGCGGCATGCTCTCTGCGACCTGAGTTCCGCAGTTGGTGGGCATGCGGATGAGCCGAGAACAGGGGTTGAGCTGCGGAAACGTCGGGATAGTGCCTGCGCGGGCGTGTGCCCAC
>NZ_JBSFUU010000142.1:0-14299 GCF_053591955.1 Streptomyces sp. NPDC002845
TCGACACCTCGAAGCGTGAAGAACGGCCGCGCTGCTGTCTCACGAAGAAGCCAAGATCAGCAGGTCGGATGACGTGCGAGGTTAAACATCAAGCTCAGAAGCCGTATCCCTATCGATCATGAGCGCGATGTGATCGAAAACGGGAGTGGGGGCGGGTGAACTTGGCCGTGACGTGCATGAAGACAGGGCCTCCGGTGCAGCACGAGGGGTGCGAAGCCAACTCGTGAGCCTGGGGAGGCCCTGTTGTCGCAGTTCTATGCGGTTTCGTCGTTCACGTTCAACTCGTCTGCCCTATCGTGTGATTGCCTCGCGCATCGGTTCGGGAACGCGGCCGACCGTCCGAACAGGATGCGCAGGTATCCGTCGGACATGACGGATGAGGAGTGGGCGGTGGTGCGCGAGGCGCTGCCCGTCCCGGCGTGGCTGGAGGGCCGGGGCGGACAGCCCGAGGGCTACTGTCACCGGCAGATGTTGGATGCGATCCGCTATGTCACGGACAACGGGATCAAGTGGCGCTCCATGCCGGCCGACTTTCCCGCGTGGGACCGGGTGTATGCCTATTTCTGCAGGTGGCGGGACCAGGGATTGGTTCAGGAGTTCCACGACCGGCTGAGTGGCCGCCTCCGCGAGGCCGAAGGACGCGCGGAGGAGCCGACTGCGGCGATCATCGACTCGCAGTCGGTCAAGGGCGCGGCATCGGTGCCCGCCGTTTCACGTGGTTATGACGGCGGGAAGAAGATCAACGGCAGGCGCCGGCACGTCATCACGGACTGCCTCGGCCTGCTCCTGGTGGTGCTGGTGACCGCGGGCAACGTCACCGACCGGCAGGCCGCCCGCGTGCTCCTTCCCCGACTGCGTGAGCGGTTCCGGAAGATCACTCTGGTGTGGGCCGACGGCGGCTATCGCGGGCGCCTCGTTGCCTGGGCGCAGGAGAAACTCCAGCTCACGCTTGAGATCGTCAAGCGCAGTGACGACATGACCGGGTTCGTGGTGCTGCCGAGGTGGGTGGTCGAGCGCACGCTGGGCTGGCTGATGCGCTCGCGTCGCCTGGTGCGGGATTTCGAGACGCTGTCCGCTTCCAGCGAGGCGTTCATCTACTTCTCGCAGGCCATGCTCATGAGCCGCCGTCTGGCCCGCCGGGCCGCCGCACCGCCGGCTGAGCGGCCCCGGTGGACGATCGCGGCATGAACCGTCCCGTCACCAGCGCCTGAAGCCTGTGCGTGCCGAGAATCTCGTCCGCGCAGGTCATCCTGCTTGCGGCCGCTGCCGGTTGCCACGGCATGATGACCACTCGTGCTCCTGCGTCTCGCCTGTCTGACCGTGTCGAATGCTGTCGCCGCGCTCTGGCTGCTCCCGATGAGCGACCGCGCCAAGGACGCCGAGATCCTGGCCCTACGCCACCAGATCACGGTCCTTGAGCGCCAACTCGGCCCGAAAAGGGTGAAGTTTGCCCCCGAGGATCGGGCCTTCCTCGCCGCGCTCCTGGCACCGCTGCCGCGCCAGGTGCTGCGTCGTCTCCGGCTTCTGGTACGTCCGGACACGGTGCTGCGGTGGCACCACATCCTGGTGAAGCAGCGGCATGCCCGCATCTGCCGCCCCAAGCGGCCCGGACGGCCGCGCACCGTCCGCTCGATCCGGGCGCTGGTCCTGCGCCTGGCCCGCGAGAACAGCGGCTGGGGCTACCGCCGTATCCACGGGGAACTGGCCGTGCTCGGCATCACGGTCGCCCCGTCCACCGTCTGGGAGATCCTCAAGGCCGAGGGCGTCGACCCGGCGCCGGAACGGACCGCCACCACCTGGGCCGGCTTCCTGCGCTCCCAGGCCGACGCCCTGCTGGCCATGGACTTCATCGAAACCATCACCCTGACCGGGCAGCGGCAGTACATCCTGGCCGTCATCGAGCACGCAACCCGCCGCATCCGCGTCCTGGGCACCACCGCGCACCCCACCGCGGGCTGGGTGGCCCAGGCGGTCAAGAACCTCGTCATGGACCTTGAGGACGTGGGCGCGCACGCCGCCTACCTGATCCGCGACCGCGACGCGAAGTACCCTGCCCTGATCGACGAGATCCTCGCCGACGTCGGCATCCAGAGCGTGTTCACCGGCGTCCGCATGCCAAGGATGAACTCGATTATGGAGAGATGGGTGCTCAGCCTCCGCCGCGGGCTCCTCGACCGCACCCTCATCTGGAACGTTCACCACCTGCGCCATGCCCTGAGCGAGTACGAGCGGTTCTACAACGAGCACCGCACTCACCGCTCCCTGCAGGCAGCCGCGCCGCTGCGCGCACTCCCCGAAACCATCACCGACCCCAGGGAGATCGCTCGCCTCGACATACGTCGACACGACCGCCTCGGCGGAGTGATCCACGAGTACCAACACGCCGCTTGACCTGCACGGACGTGATTCTCGGCACGCACAGGGTCCTGTCCCGCGCAGCCGCCGCCCGGCAGGTGGAGGACACGCCGCTGTTGAAGGTAGAAGCCGTCCTCGACCAGAACGACCCGGCCCTCGTCACCCAGGGCAACCACACGCACGCTGTCCTCAACAACAACGTGCTCGTAGACACCGACGACACCGTCCGGACTTCTCTTGGGGTGAACCTCTCACCACAACAAGGAGAGCTCACGTTCGAGCAGTTCAGAAGCGATGAATCCCAGGCTATCGACCACCACAGGTGTGGTGCAACGATGCCGACGGCAAGTCAACCGGTCTGTCCGCAACCTGCCCTGTCCGCTGGGAGGTCGTCCTGGTGACGACAAGATCGCCGTGGTCTACGCGGGCGTCACACTGCCAGGGCGATGGAGCGGGAGCCAATTCCTCGCCGGATCAGCGCCGCGTGCGGATGACATGACCTGACACGTTCGGGATGACCGGTCGCATGGGACCTCGCCGGCAATCCGGTCAGTCCCCCTGCGAGCCCTCGGGGGCGAGGAGTTCTCGGATCGGGCCGCAGGCATCGCAGTGCCAGAGGCGGACTGTGCCGTCGCCGTGGGAGGTGGCGATGTCACGGCTGTCGGCGAGGAAGGTGATGTCTTCCACGGATGTGCCGAAGTCCTCGAAGGTGAGGGGTTCTCCTCCGGTGTGGTTGCGCCAGAGGCGTACGGTGCCGTCCTTGCCGGCGCTGGCGACCCAGTCGCCGTCCGGGCCGAAGGCGACGTTCCACACAAACCCCTGGTTGCCCCGCAGGATGAGTGGATCGCGGTCCCGGGTGAGGTCCCAGATGCGTACGGTGCCGTCGTCGGCGCCGCTGGCCAGGTGGTTCCCGTCGGGGCTGAAGGCGACCGTCCACACCAGCCCGCGGTGCCCGCGCAGGACTCGCAGCGTGCGGCCGTTGTGAGTGTCCCAGATCCGCACGGTGCCGTGCGTCTTCTCGTGCCCGCCGGTGGCCACCTGCTGTCCGTCCGGGCTGAAGGCCACGGACCGGAGAACGGTGCCGTCTGCGGAAGGGCGGACGAATGCCGGGCGGTGGCCTTCGGTGAGATGCCAGACTCTCAGGGTTGCGTCGCCGTCGATGCTGGCGACCCGCTGTCCGTCGGAGCTGAGGGCCACGGACCATGCGCCGTCCTCGTGGCCGTTCAGTACCGCCACCGGTTCGGTGCCGCCTGTGAGGTCCCAGATCCGTACCGTGCCGTCCGCGCCGGCGCTGGCCGCGCGCCGTCCGTCCTGGCTGACGACGAGGCCGAGTACCTCCCCGTCGTGCCCGCGCAGCACGCGCACTGCGCGGCGTCGCGCCGGATCCCAGATGCGTACTGTGCCGTCCTGGCCGCCGCTGACGACGGGCCGCCCGCCCGGGCCGCTCGCGTCCACGGTCCAGGCCGCGCCCTTGTGGCCGCGCAGCACCACCGGGTCACCGGGGCCGCGCGGATCCCAGATCCGTACCGTGCCGTCCGAGCTGGCCGTGGCCAGGGAGTGGCCGTCCGGGCTGAAGGAGGCGGCCCAGACCACGCCCCCGTGGCCGCGCAGTACGAGCGGATTCGCGCCACCGGAGGGATTCCAGACCCGGATCGTGGCGTCGTCGCTGGCGGTGGCCACCAGCTGTCCGTCGGGGCTGAAGGCCGCACCTTCCACCGTGCCGCTGTGCCCGCGCAGCACGACCGGTGCCACCTTGCCGCCCGTATCCCATACCCGGGCCGTGCCATCCGTGCTGGCGCTGATGAGCCGTGTGCCGTCCGGGCTGAAGGCGACCGTCTTCGTGTCATCCCCGTGGCCGCGCAGCACGGTCGGTACTCCGCGGCCTGCGGGCTTCCAGATCCGTACGGTGCCGTCGTGGCCGCTGCTGGCGAGCCGTCGCCCCTGCGGATCGAACGCCACGCCCACCGCCGCGCCCTCGTGCCCACGGAGGATGGCCGGGGTGCCCTCGCCCCGAGCGTCCCAGATCCTCACTGTCCCGTCGTCGCCCGCACTGGCTATCTGCCGCCCGTCCGGACTGAACGCGACGGTCCATACCGGACCCTTGTGGCCATGGAGTACCAGCGGCTTGGCGGTGCCGCCCACGGCCCACACCCGTACCGTGCCGTCCAGGCCCGCGGTGGCCAGATATCGCCCGTCAGGGCTGAACGCGGGGCTCCATGCCTCGCCTTCGTGCCCACGCAGCACGCGGGGGGTGCTGCCGACGATCCGGCCGTTGGCCCACTGCCACACCCGTATGGTGCCGTCCTCGCTGGTGTCGGCCAGTTGACGTCCGTCCGGGCTGAAGGTCACGCCGAGGGCCCGGCCACGGTTGCCGGGGAGAACGGTGATCAACCGGTCGTCGGCCACCGCCTGCCGCAGCACCGCCTCGGCCTCCGCCGTCGGCGCCGCCGTGTAGGCCCGACGGGCCAGAAGCCGCGCCTGGCGGGGGTCGGCTGTCAACGCGCTCCGTGCCTCGGCGGCCAGTTGCCGGGACGTGGCCCGGCTGCGCTCAGTCGCCGTCCGCTCTGCCTGCACCAGCGTCGCACCGCCCAGAGCGCCCACCACCGCCACCGCAGTTGCCAGTGCGACTGCTCCTGTCCACATCCGTCTTCGGTGCTTAGCGGACTCCTGCGCCCGCCGGGCGCGGCAGGCAGTCAGGAACGCCCGCTCTGTATCGTTCAGCCGCTCCAGAGCGTGCTCGTCCCAGGAGGCCAGCCGTGCTCCCCGGTACAGAAAGCTTTCGTCGCGGCCGTGCTGCTCCCATTCCGCGGCGGCCTGGGTCAGGCGCCGGTGTGTGCGCAGTAGTTCGCGGTCGGTTTCGATCCACGTACGCAGCCGCGGCCATGCCGTGATCAGGGCTTCGTGGGCGAGGTCGACGGTGTCGTCATCGAGGGTCACCAGGCGGGCGCGGGCCAGTCGTTCCAAAACCAGGGCAGCATCCCCGTGGGCGCTGGAGGCCAGTTCGGCGCGCGGAGCGGGGCGACGAGTGTCCTGGGCTCCTTCACCAGGGGTGATGAGCCGCAGCAGCAGATCGCGGGCAAGTGCGGCCTGTTCAGGAGACAGCTGAGTGTAGAGGTGTTCCGCGGTTCGGGCGATGGCACCGAGCACCCCGCCGACGGCGTCGTACGCGGTTTCCGTGAGTGCTCTGCCTCTGCGTCTTCGCCAAGTCTCCAGCAGGGCGTGCGACATCAGCGGCAGGCCACCGGACTCATCGGCGACGTCCTGGACGATGCGGGCGGTCAGAGCGCGTTCCACGGTCAGGCCGGTGGCTGTGGCCGGCTTCACGATGGCCTCGCGCAGCTCGGCCTGGCTCATCGGACTGACCAGCAGGTTGGCGTCGCGCAGCGCGTCGGCCAGACCGTGGTGTTCGGCGCACCGGCCGTAGAAGTCGGCACGGACCGCGATCAGCACCCGTAACCGGCTGGCCGGCTGCCGGGCGGCGAGCAGGAGGTCGATGAAGCGGGTGCGTTCCGCTACGTCGTGGCAGAGGGTGTAGACCTCCTCGAACTGGTCGACGATCACGAACCCGTCCCCACCACTGCCGTTGGCGGGTCCGTCCGCGTCGAGGAGGTGGGCGTGGGCGCGGGCGGGCTGGTCGCCGGGGGTCAGGATCCGGATCACCCCCGGCCGCAGACTCGTCTCCCGGGACTGTTGGAGGGCGGGGACCAGGCCCGCGCGCAGCAGGGAGGACTTGCCACTGCCGGACGGGCCGAACACCGCGGCGAAGCGTCGGCGGCGCAGTAGATCGAGGAGGTCGGCGGTGAGCCGGTCCCGGCCGAAGAACAGGTTGCTGTCGCCGGTCTCGAACCGAGCCAGCCCCCGGTACGGCGGATCCGCCCCCTCCCCGCCGCCGTCCTCCCCCGTGCCGGGGGTGGCAGCGGCCTCCTCCACCGCCTGCTTCCACCGGGCCTCCCACTGCGCCGCATCGCCCCCGCACGCCGCCGCGTAGGCCAGCACCACCGGCAGGGTGGGCAGTTGCTCGCCCGCCGCCGCCTTTGACAACGCGGTGATCGAGTAGCCGGCCCGCTGGGCCATCGCCCGGTAGGTGATGCCGCCCGCATCCGCCCGCAGCTTGCGCAGCTCGGATGCGAACCGTTGGACCGGACCCGCCCCCGGATCCACCGGCACCTCACGACGCCCCGCCACACCCCCACCCCCTTAATCCGCCCCCGCACCAGACCGGACCGTCAACCTATGCACCCCGTCCCGCGGCCGGAAAGATCGCGTCCGGCCATTGTTTAGCCGCCGGAACAGCCCTGCTAAACAATGCGCCGACCGCTGAAATCGGTGATGCGAGTGGTGCGGGGGACTGCTCCAGAGGGCGGAAAGGCTCTGCCGGTCGCCCGGCGACCGGCAGGGTCGGCCTGCCGTTGCGGGTCGGTTCGACGTCGTCGAACGTCCAGGCCGACGGCCGGCGGAGGCGCCTGCGCTGTCACATTTTGAACAATCGATCACATCGATGTGGGGGAAACATGAGGGGTGCGTTGTCGGGCATACGCGCACGGGCGGCGCGGTTCGCCGGGGTCTGTATTGCCACCATCGCCATGGTGACCGCGGTGGCCACCGCACCGGCACACGCCCTCAGCGGTGGAGCCGCAGAGACCGACAGTCAGTACGCGTTCCTTGCGAAGGTCCAGTTCGGGGAGCGCGCCGGCTGCACCGGCGCGCTGGTCGATCCGGAGTGGGTGGTCACCGCGACCGCCTGTTTCGCCACCGGCGCTGAGGCAGTGCCCGCCGGTCCGCCCGTGCTGCCGACCACGGTCACGGTCGGCCGGACGAACCTGGCGTCCACTGCCGAGGGCCAGGTACGCACAGTGGCTGAGCTGGTGCCGCGCTCCGACCGAAACGTCGTGCTGGCGAAGCTCTCCAGCCCGGTGCGCGACGTGACGCCAATCAAGGTCAGCACTACCGCGCCGGTAGCGGGCGAGACTCTCGTTGTCGCCGGCTACGGGCGTACCGCCACCGAGTGGGTGCCCGACCGGCTGCATACCGGAATCTTCGCTGTCCAGGGGGTTACCGCCACGGCGGTAGACATCGCCAGCGACGCGACTGCATCGGCGAGCATCTGCAAGGGAGACGCGGGCGGGCCGGCGCTTCGTGGGCTTGGGGCGAGCTTCGAGCTGGTCGCGTTGAACGACACGTCGTGGCAGGCCGGTTGCCTCGCCGAGACGGAGACGCAAAACGGGGCGACGGAGGCCCGGCTCGATGACATCGAAGGCTGGATCCGCCAGACGGTCCGGGGCGGCAACTTTGTTCGGTTGGCGACCAGCGCGCAGGTCCTCGACACCCGATCCGGTCTGGGTGCGGCGGCCGGAGCGCGGGCCGGCGGCAGCACCACGACCTTCCAGGTAACCGGGGTCGGTGGCGTACCGGCGACCGGCGTCACTGCGGTGCTCGTCGACGTGACCGCGATCAACACCACCTCAGCCACCTACCTGACGCTGTTCCCGGACGGAACCCCCCGCGACACCGCGCTGTCGATGGTGAACACCGCTGCCGGCCAGACCATCTCCAACTCGGCGGTGGTCTCCGTCCCGATGAACGGCAAGCTGTCCGTCTACAACAACTCCGGCAGCGCGCACATCGCGGTCGACGTGCAGGGGTACTACACAACGGCCGCGAACGCCGGAGGCGGCTTCGTCCCGGTCGAGTACACCCGGCTGGTAGATACCCGCAGCGGCCTGGGCGGCAGCACCGGCTCGATCCCCGGTGGTTCGAGCCGCACCTTCACACTCACGGGCGACGCCATCCCCGCGGGTGCCGGATCCGCGTTCCTGGACGTGATCGTCACCGGCGCCACTGGGCAGGGCTGGATCGGCGCCTTCCCACCCGGCGGTACCAACAACCGTAGCGTCATGGATTTCGTGCCCGGCACGACGTCCCACGGCGTGGCGGTACAGCTCAGCTCGGACGGCAGGGCCACCTTCACCAACAACAGCGGCTCCGCCATCCACTTGGTACTCACCGCCACCGGCTACTACACCACCAGCCCGGCGACCGGCGCGGGCATGCGCACGGTGACCGCGAAACGCGTGCTGGATACCCGCAGCCTCAGCGAGGGTACGCCGGTCGCTGCGAACGGCACCGTCGACGTCCCGCTCGGGCTGCCGACCGGGACGGCCGCGCTGGTGAACCTCACCGTGGTGAGGAACACGGCAAGCGGATACCTACGGGCGTGGCCAGTGGATGGCACCCAGCCGACCGCATCGCTGACCAGCTATCCTGCGGCGAACACGAGCGCCCGGTCCGGGCTCGCCGTGGTGAAGGCGGGCACCGACGGGAAGATCCGCATCAGGAACTACAGTTCCGGCACCGTGCACATCCTGGCCGACCTGCAGGGCTGGTTCGGCCCCGCCGCGGCCCCGACTTCAAGCCCACTCACCATGGATCTCGGCAACGAAGTCTCCGCAGCCAGCAACGGCGGCTCCACCGTCGAGGACTACAGCTACCCCGGTGCCGAGGAGATCCTGGCCACGCAGAACGTCAGGCTGATCTCCGGGGACGGGCACATCCTCCTGGTCGACTGCGCGACTGCACCAGAAGGCGATCTCGGGCTGCTGAAGGTCTACACCACCGACGAGCAGATCGGGGCCGATGGTATCGGGAGGGTCTGTTTCAAGGTGACTGCTTCGTCAGGGTGGCTCAACCTCGAGGTTCCGGGGGTCTACGAGATTCGCGGCGACGGCCTGCGCACCGGCACCGGGCATGAGGTGACCGCGCAGCTCAGGGACGACGAGGGTGAACAGATCACCGTCGACGTGGACCCTGACGGCAGTACGCAGGTGGGCCTGGGCACGGACCCGAACGCGTCGCCGACCATGCTGCTGCGTCTGACTGTGACGGGTTGAACCAACCCCCTCGCATCTGTTCCAGGCCATGGCCGCGCTCAACGGCCGGCGTCCAACAGGGATGGCCGCAGTGTGCGGCCTTACCCGACAGTGCCTTCGCGAAAGCCTTCCTGCACCGGGGATGGAGTGACCGTGAATTTGTCATCGGATGTGGTCATCGGCAGACCGCTTCGGTCCAGCGCCGGCCGACGCCGCGCTGTGGTCGTGGCGCTCACTGTGCTGGCGTTGCTGGCCTGCTTCCTGCGCGCCGGCCCAGCGCGGGCGGCGGAGGAGCCCGCTGCCGCGGACCGGTCGTCGGTGGTCACGGCGTGGCGGATGGGCGGTACGCAGGTCAAGGCTGCCGCCGAGGTCGCGCTCGTGGGCTCCGACGACCAGGTACGCGAGTTCCTGGACGGCGGATGGCAGCAGGCACAGCGGCTCGACGAGCGCGACGCCGTCGCCGCCGTGATCAGCGACGGTGGGCCCGCGGTGCGGGCCGCGGCGAAGCAGGCGCTGGACGCGGCCGACGCCGGTGACCAGAGTGCGATCGCAACCTTCCTGTCGGATGGGTGGCAGGGCCCGTCGGATATCGATGCCCGGTTGTCGGTGAACCAGCTGATGGCGGTCGGCGGCCCGCAGGTGCGCCAGGCGGCGCAGCAGGCGCTGGACTCGGAGGATCCGGAGGTGTTGCAGGCTTTCCTGGAGTCCGACTGGCAGGTGCAGTGGCTGACCGATCAGCGGCTGCGGGTCAACCAGGCGATGGACAGCGGCGGTCCTCGGGTGCGAGCTGCCGCGCAGAAAGCGCTGGACGCGGGCACTGCAGAGGCGCTGGAGCAGTTCCTGGAGTACGGGTGGGCGGTCGCGTCGGCGCAGGACGAGGAGACCGCGACGCTGACCGATCTGCTGGCGCAGGCCAAGGCCGCCGGGGAGGTGGCGGAGCAGGAGACGCGGCACGCTACCGAAGAAGCTGACCGTGCCAAGGCGGCGTCGGAGGCGGCGCGTCGGGCTGCGGCCGAGGCGGCGCAGGCGACGGCGGCCGCCGGGAAGAACACCGCGCAGGCGGCGGCGCATGCGAAGCGGGCCGCGGTCGCCGCGGAGAAGGCGGCGCAGGCAGCGAAGGTGGCGGTGCAGGCCGCGGCGGCGGCGAGCAGGGCGGCCCGGGCGGCCTCGACGGCCGCGGCGCGAGCCGCTTCGGCGGCGTCTCGCGCGGATCAGGCCGCATCCGCGGCGTACAAGGCCGCCGCGGACGCAGCGACGGACGAGACGAAGGCCGCAAACGCGCGTCGGGCGGCGGAGGCGGCCAACGCGATCGCGCGGGAAACACGCGACTTTGCGACCAAGGCGGAGCAGGCCGGCAAGGCGATCGAGGCGGGCCTGGGTGCCGTCGACGCGGCCAAGTCCGCAGCGCAGCACGCCAAAGATGCCGCCGACGCCAACGACGAGGCAGCACGGCACGCGAAAGCCGCAGGCGCGGACGCGTCACAGGCAGTGGCGGCGGCGCAGCGGGCGCGCGCCAACGCGGACCGGGCGGTACGCGCGGCGCAGGCAGCCGAGGAATACCTGCGGGTCGCGATCGACGCCGCGTACGCTGCCCGCGACGCGGCCCGGCGAGCGGCGGACAACGCCGAGGCAGCCGCGCAAGCGGCAATCGACGCGGCCGAACACGCCGGCGAGTCCGCCGAGGCGGCACGCCGGGCCACCGAGCACGCCGAGGCCGCGACCGTCGCCGCACAGGACGCAGTCGATGTGGCCGTCCAGGCCGTCGCGGTATTCGAGGCGGCCCGCGAGGCCGATGCCCAGCGGCTCGCCGTCGCCCGCGACCAGGGATTGGAGGCCGCCCAGGCCGCGAACACCGAGTACGAGGCACAGCAGCGCATCGCCGACTGGGACATCGAACAGGCCGCCCAACGCGATGGGGAGACCAACCGGCTGATCACCGAGGCACAGAATCCCGACACACCGCCCGAGACGGCGGTGGCGGCCGGACGCCGGGTCGCGCTCGCCCTGTCCACCGCGTCCGGTGTGTGGACACGAGAGGCGGCGCTGGCCGCACTGGCGGGCAGCGACGAACAGGTGCTGGCGTACGCGCGCACCGGCATCACGACCGCCGCCGCGCAGGATGACCGCCAGGCCGTGATGGACCTGGCCATCACCGATAACACGGCGCTCGCCGCCGCGGCCCAGACGGCACTGGCCGGCAGCGCCGCCGAGGTGACGCAGTTCCTGCGCACCCAGAACTACCCCGGCCGGCACACCCAGGACCGCCTCAAAGTCAACCAGATCCTCGCCGCGGCGCGCACCGCCGGCGACGTGGTGCTTCAGCAGAAGGCGCAAGAGGCACTGGACGCCGAAACCCTGCAGGCCCTGCGCGATTTTCTGGACACAGGCCAGTACACCGCCGCCGCCGTGGGGGAACGCGTACGGGTCAACCACATCATGGCCGACCCGGACAGCGGCCCGGAGATCAAGGCCGCCGCGCAGATCGCACTGGACGGGCCACCGGCGGGGCTGCGGGAGTTCCTCGAGACGGGCCGGTACGTCGCCGCTGAACGCGACCACGACAGCGCTGTCCATCTCGCGGTGGTCGCCGGCCTGCTCGAAAAGATCAACCAGGTTGCCGAGACGGCCGTGCAGAACGCACTGGAGGCACAGGCCGTGGCGGCGCGGGCACGCGGCGACGCCGAACAGGCCACGAACTACGCGAACGACGCCGCCAGGTCGGCTCAGAAGGCCGCCGAGTACGCCAGCAACGCTCAGGGACACGCCAACCAGGCCGCACAATCGGCGGAAAAAGCGGCCGCCGCAGTCCAAACCGCCAAGAACGCGGCCACCCGCGCCAACGCCTCCGCCCGCAGCGCCATCCGATCCGCAGCATGGGCCATCTCCTCCCACCACACCGCAATCGAGGCCGCCTCCAGCGCCCACGCCGCCGCGCAACGCGCCTACACATCAGCGATCAACGCCGGTGACAGTGCCGAGGCCGCGATCGCCGCCGCCCAGCAGGCATTCGACACGTACACCGCGGCGCAAGGGCTCGAAATCGCCAAATGCCACACCGAATACGCCTCCGGCCCCGCACCCGACCTGGAACGGCTGCTGAGCGGGACGAACAACGAGTGGTACCGCAACTGCGTCGCCAACGTCATCTCCGAGCCCGCCGAGCTGGCCAACCGGGCCTACACCAACGCCGCCTTCTGCACCATCTACCCCCAAGGCAGCCAGCTCTACCAGAACTGCATCCACTCCACTCTCGACCCCGCATTCCGAGGCATGCAGCCTCTGATCTTCATCGCCGAGGTCGTCAAGGGCCTGCTCGCCACCCTCATTCCCGTCGGAATAACCGCCGGCGCTCTCTGCGTGGCAACCGTGGTGTGCGGAACGGCTCTCGGGACCCTCCTCACCATCGCGGACGTCGGACTCAACATCCACAAACTCATCAACGGCGACCAGTCACTCGCTCAAACCCTCATCAACCTCGGCCAGACCGCGCTCGAGAGTCTGCTCCTGGCTGGAGTAGGGAAAGTCGTCACCGCCGGCTTCCAAAGCGTCAAAGCGCTGTACATCGCCGCCCAGACCGCCAAGAAGGCGCAGACGCAGCTAGAGGCAATCAACCTCGTCCGGCTCGCACAACTGGAATTCACATCCTGCCTGCGCCGCAGCTTCGCCCCGGCGACGCTGGTGGCGGTGGCGGACGGCAGCCACCGCGACATCAACGTCGGTGACCTAGTCCTCGGCACAGATCCCACCAGCGGTCAGATGACCAGCGAACCGGGCACACGCCTCTGGCGCAACCACGACACCACCCCGAGCGACGTAGAAGTCACTGACCACGCCGACGTCACCAGCACCATCCATACCAGCGACACGCACCCGTTCTGGCCGAAGGCATCCAACGCCTGGAGCGACGCGGCCACCCTCGTTCGCGGCTCCCGATTCCACACGCTGACCGGCGCCCCGGCCACAGCCAGTTCCGTACGCACCTTCGCCAGCAGCACGAAGGTGATGTACGACCTCACCGCCACGAATGTCCACAGCTACTACGCGGCCGCCGGTAGCACGGCGGTCCTCCCAAACAACGCGAGCTGCATTGAACTCACCGATCTCGGCGGAGGCTGGTACGAGACTCCGGCGAAGCTGTTCTACGGTCCGGGATCGAAGCATGGCCACCGAATCTTTCACGTGCTGGCGCACGGCTATCCCGACCCGACCAAGGCGAAACACACGGTGTTCTTTCTCCAGCCCGGCGAGACGATCCTCGGGTTGATTGACGAGGCATGGCTCATGCGCGCGGCTCCAGACTTGGTCAGGACCGAGGGTGCTCGCACAATCTGGTTCATTCCCATGAACCGCCAGGTCGGCACGGCCGGGGAGCGGCACGTCTGTATCGTGGTACAAAACCTGGATGAGTTGATTACCGCCTTCCCGTCAGCAAATCCCGAATGCGAGTGAAGTGACCCACGACACTGAACGTCTCCCATGTGCTTCCTGCGGGCAGGACTGGCAGAGGTGGTATCGGGTACGTGCAGATGGCCGGACGTTCCTCCTGTGCCCCGAATGCGACTCGATCTGGCTCCCAAGCGACGACCGCCACAAGCGAGCAGTGCACTGGCTGCCTGACCTGTTCCCACCGCACCAGAAGTATGACGGGTGGGACCTGATCGAGCCGTGCGACCCTCCAGACAGCTGAGCACCATGCCGTAAAAGGCTGTTGTCTTTCTGATCTTGAGTGGTGTCCAAGATCACGGGGAAACTTCAGTCGCCAACTCCCTTGCAATCAACCGGAGATCGCTAACTACCCGGCCTTGGGACAGGTCCTCCAGGGGCCTGACGCACGCCTACGCCGATACGACACCTGACAAGGCAGGCGTGCGAAGCTGCGCGCGGAGCGCCGTGGTGCCCTCGACGCCTTCGATCGAACCACGCCCCCCTCGTGCTTCCGTCGATAGGGTTGGCGGCGTCGGAACGAGGAGGACAACGTGGCACTGCTGAGGTTGAACTCGCAGTGGCGGGCCGGTAGATCATCCGGCGCCCATGAGTAATCCGGTCTCGGTGAGGCAGCCGTCGATCAGCTCTGCCCG
>NZ_JBSFUU010000143.1:0-14225 GCF_053591955.1 Streptomyces sp. NPDC002845
CTACGGCATAGACAATAGCCGCCGACCGGCACGAGTCCCCGAATCGTCACTCACACCAGACCCGTGACCTGCGACTTCACGATGCACGCCACTCAGTGGACTCCGGCGAGGTCGATGCCCTTCAGATCGGCATCACGCAGGTCTGCCTGGGTGAAGTCGTCGAGAAAGGTGTGCAGCGACTTCAGGTCGAGAGCGGGCGGTGTGCAGTTCAGTTCCTGTCCGATGGCCCGGCAGACTTCCTAGATGCGGATATTGACGATCACATGGCGCGCGCTGTCGAGGCCGGGACCGGAAGCACCGCCGACTTCTCCGTAGAGGAGGCCGAGGATGTCAATCCCCTCGAACAGAGCTTGGTCATGGTCCTCGACCAATCGGTGAAGTAGCTGCTTGACCATGCCTGCTGGTAGGACGGTGGGGTATGGACCGACAGGCAGTCGAGGAACTGAACGCGGATCTCGGGGAGTTCACGGGCGATGTCTTCGCCTACCTGGCCTATGCGGGCCAACGGGGTCATGGGCAGCAGTATCTGCGCGGGCTGATGCTGGACGGCAGGCGCAAGTCGGTGGAGCCGATGGCGGAGCGTCTGGGCATCCCCCGGCAGAACCTGGGCCACTTCGTTGCCCAGTCCACCTGGGACTACTGCGAGGTGATGCGGCGCGTGGCGGCCCGCGCGGACCGGGTGCTGCGGCCGTCGGCCTGGCTGATCGACGATCACCCTTTCGTCCGCTACGGGCATGGCACCGCCGGCGCGATCGTGCAGCACTGCGGCGAGCGCGAACAGCACTTATGCCAGGTCGCGGTGTCCGTGCACGCCGTCTCGCGCCGTGGGTCGTCGCCGTTGCACTGGCGGCTGTTCCTGCCACAGAGCTGGGCCGAGGACCGCGCACGCTGCGCGAAGGCGGGAATACCGCCGGAGATCGCGCACCGCACCAAACAGCGGATCGCCCTGGACCTGCTCGACGATCTCGACCAGTGGGGCCTGGCCCCGCCGCTCATCGTCGCGGACAGCGACTACGGCACCAACGTCGCCTTCCGCACCGGGCTGAGCGCACGGGGCATCCGCTGGCTGCTGGCGGTAACGGGTCATACGGTGGTCCTGCCTGCCACCGGGGCCCCGGTCACCGCCTGGGCGCGCAGGCGCCCCAGCATCACCGTCGACCAGGTCGCCGCGGATCATCGCTACCGGGCCCGCAGGTTCGTCTACCGTCCGAAGACAACTCATCATCCCGCCCGGTCCGGCTGGTTCGTCGCCATCCCGGTGCACATCGCCGGGATCATCGAGCGCGAGCAGGTCGCGTCCACCGCCGACCGGCTCCTGCCCCGGCGCACCCTGCTGGTCCAGTGGAAGCGCAAGCACAGCGGGGACGTCTTCCGTTCCTGGATCACCGACCTGCCCGCGGACACCCCGCTCACGGTGCTGGTCAGGCACGCGACGAGCCGCTGGTGCATCGAGACCGACTACCGCGAGATGGAACAGGCCCTCGGACTGGGCGACTACGAGGGCCGAACCTACCGGGGCTTCCACCACCACGTGACGCTCGTCTCCGCCGCGCACCTGTTCTGCCTGGAGCACCGGCTCAACCCAAAAGGCGAGGGCACAACCTCAGCCTGTACAAGATCGTGATTCTGTTCCAGACCACGCTGATCGGCTCCCTGTGGCGCTGCCCCGCCTGCCACCGCAAACCTGATGTCCTCACCAGCCTTGATCGAGGACCATGACCAAGCTCTGTGGTTTCGTAGAGACCTCTCCTATGCGGCCTGGCACCTCTGGTCGCTCTTCTTGCGTGCTTCGGTGATGGTCCGTTCGAACTCCTCCGGCGGCAGGCCGCCGGCCGCGCTGTGCCTGCGTCGCGGGTTGTAGAACCCGGTGATCCAGGTGGCGATCTTCAGACGGGCCTCGGTGCGGGTGGCGAACCGGTGCCGGTGGATGTACTCGACCTTGATCAGCGAGTTGAACGACTCCGCGGCGGCGTTGTCCAGCGCCGGCCCCACCCGCCCCATGGACTGCACCACGCCCCAGGCGGTCACACAGGGTGTTGTACGCCTCTGACGTGTACTCACTTCCCCTGTCACTGTGGAAGATCGTCCCGTCCCTTCGGCCGCCACGCGTCGCGGTCGCCATCTTCAACGACGCTCCGACCAGGGCCGCGTCATGGTGCTCGCCCATGGCGTAGCCGAGGCAACGGCGCGAGAACGCATCCAGGACCGTGGCCAGATAGATCTTGCCCTCACCGGTCTCGATCGCCGTCATATCCCCGTACCAGAGCACGTCCGGGGCCACCGCGTCGAAACGGCGATTCACCAGATCAGGAGCGGCCTTCCGCTTGCCCTGCCGGGTCAGCGACCGCCGCCTGGGCGGTTCGCGGCCCTGCAGACCGAGCTCGGCCATGATCTCCGCGACGGTGTTCACCGACACCTTCCAGTTCTCCGCCCACAGATCCAAGGTGATCCTCGGCGAGCCGTAGGTGCCGCCGGACCCGGTGAAGAAGTGAATGATCCGCTCCTCCAGCCTCGCCCTCCTGACCTCGCGTTTCGTCGGCTCGTCGGGGCGTCGGCGCCACTTGTAGAACCACGCCTCGCTCACCCCGGCCACCCGGCAGGACACCCGGTGCGGGACGCCATGCTCGACCCTCTGGTTACCGATGAAGGCGACCACCGCCCCCGGAGCGTTCTCGGTCACTTCACCCAGAGGGCCATGCATCGCTTGAAGACATCACGCTCCATCTCCAGCTCCCGGATCCGCTTGTTCTTCTCCCCGATCTCCCGGCGCAGCCGCTCCAGCTCGGCCCGCTCGGCCTCCCGCACCCGACCGCCACCCCCACTGCCACTGGCGGCTGTCGGTTGTACCGGCCGGTCCGAGGACGTCGTCCCGTTGCGCCGCCACCGCGACACCCAGCTGTGCAACGTGCCCGGGTTGATGCCGAGCTCCTCGGCGACGTCCCCGGCCGACCTCCCGGTCTCGACCACGATGCGCACCGCGCCCTCACGGAACTCGGCATCGTACGGCGGCTTCTTCTTGGACCCCATGAATCCCAACTTCCCCTGCAATCACGGGCTCCACGCTACGAGGGGATGGTCAGGGCTCCCGTCCACGCAGTGCTGCTCTGGACGACTTGTGCAGCCGGACAGCCCGGCTCTCGCTGAGCCAACGTCAGCCGCCGTACTCCCGGTTCTCTCATGGGTGCAGGCCCTCGCGGCGGATGGCGTCGGCCTGCTGGTGGCGGCCGAGCAGGTCGAGCATGTCTGCCTGGAGTCCCAGTGTCATGTGGAAGTGGACGCTGAGGACAGGCGAGGTTTCGGCGCCCAGTTCGCGGTAGATCACAACGCCCTCTTCCGCCATGGTCAGCGCGGTTTCAAGGTCGTGTTGTCCGTTGAGCCGGACCCAGGCGGCCAGGCACAGAGTGCGGGCGAGTTCCGGTGCATTGACCGCGGGGTCGGCTTGCGTGAGCTGCCGCTGGATCTCCACCGCCTGAGTGGAGATCTCTGCTGCGGCCGTGTGCTGTTTATCCCCTGAGTAGGCGCCGGCCAGGCTGGCCAGTGCCCCAGCCAGATGGTGATAGTCCTTGGCCTTCTGGAAGAAGTCTGCTGCTCGGCGGTGCTCATCGATGGCCTCGGAGAATCTCTTCACTTGCTGCAGGGCATCGCCGCGGTTGTGTCGGGCCTGGGCCTCGCCGTGCCGGTCGTGCGCCTCGTGGAGGAGAGGAATGGCCTCCTCGTACAAAGTGATGGCTTCCTCCCACTGTTCGGTTTGCCGCAGGGCGGCACCGAGGTTGACCAGTACCTTGGCTTTATCGCGGCGATCACCGATGGTCCGCATGAGGCTGAGGGCTTGGCGCAGGATGGGGAGGGCTTTGTGGGGCTGCCGCTTCTCCCGCCAGGCGGCGCCGAGATTGTTCAGGGCCCGTGCCTGGCCACGGAGATCCTGGATTTCCTTGAAGATGGCCGCGGCTTCGGTGTGGGCGTCGATGCTTTCGTCGTACTGCCGCATCTCCCGTCGAGCGACGCCGAGTGCGTCCAGTGCCCTGGCGCGGCCATGCCGATCTCCGGCCTCGGCGAAGGCATCGGCAGCCGTCTGCAGGAGCAGGACCGCTGCGTCGAACTGCCGCAGCTCCCGCTGGGCGATGCCGAGATTGACCATGGCCCGGCCTGCGCTCTGGTGGTCGCCAGCTTGCTGAAGGATGGCGAGCGCGGTGGCGGTGACGGCGGTCCAGTCGGCAAAGTACCGGCGCTGTTCGAAGAACCCGGCCAGGCTGAAGGCGAGGCTGGCTGCCGTGGCGGCGGCCCCGGTCTCGTGAGAGGTGGTGACGGTGGCGACCAGGTTGGCCCGCTCGTTCTCCAGCCACTCCAGCGCCTTTTCGCAGTTGGTGAAAAGCAGGGAGGGCGGACTGCCGGCATCGGGGGTGAGGTGCGAGCTGGCGGCGGATGCCATGGTTCGGTAGCACTCAAGAAGCCGGGAGCGGGCCGCGATCTGCTCCTCGCGGCCCTTTGCCGGAGGTGGGCTGGTGGAAGGCGGGGACGCGGTGCAGGAGTCGGCCGAGTCCGTCCATCTGCCGACGGTGAGGTTCTCGCACGGCGTGGGGGAGGGCCGCGAGGATGTCGGTGCGGGTCATCGGCGCGGGTGCCCGGGCGAGCAGGCGGGCGATGAGGGAGAGCACGTCGTCTCCTGCGGTGCCGCGTTCGGCGTCCGTCCAAGTGCGTGTGTGCCGTTCGTGCCGGTCGAAGGGTTCGCTCCAGGCCTTCAAGGCCTCGATGCCGAGGCGGGAGAGCGTGGTGCGGGCCTGCGGTAGCCGAGTGCGGTTGCGATAGGCGTAGATTCCGGCGGCGGCCGCCAGGGCGCCGGTGGCCAGCGGGTGGGCGCGCGCCAGGCGGGCCGTCGCGAGCAGGGAGCGGCCGGACAGGTCCACCGTGGTGGTGCTGCTCCGTACGGCTCTTTCGGCTGCGCCGATCTTCCCGAGCAGGGCCCGCAGGGCGCCCCAGTCCCGTGCGGCGACATCGTGGCGGATCAGGTCGGGGTCGGCGGCGAACAGCACCACGGGGGCGAGGACGCCGGCCAACTGCAGGATGCCGACGTCGCTGAGGTCCTCCTGGGCGAGTTTGTCGGCAGCCGGGGTCATGGGCAGTCCGTTGACGCAGACGACGTGCAGAAGGGGGATGTACTGGCGCCACCACAGCCGCTCCGCTGCGGCGAGGTCGAAGGTACGTCCCTCGTTCTTGAGGTCGGCCAGTACGCGCGGGACTTCCGCCCACACGTAGTGAGGGATGAAGCCGCGCAGCGTCCCATAACGCATCCCGTCCAGGATGGAGGACGGCCGGCGACGCTTGAGCGTGGCCGTGATGTCCTGGGTGAGTACGGAGGTGTCGAACACCCCGACCCGGAAGCCGTCACTAAGCGGGCGGTCGTAGACGCTGCTGTACATGACGGGAGCGTAGGCCCGCGCGCGGAGAGCGGTGCACGGATTTTCCGCAGTCCACACGTCGCGCTCCCGCCCGCTGCGCTCGACGAGTCCGAAGACCGACAAGGTGCCTGGCCACACCGCCGGTTCAGCTGAGTGCGGGCACTTTCGGTCATCGGTTCCGGGGCCGGCCCGCGGACCGGTAGGCTGCGGAGCAGTGGCCGTCGCATCGGCCCAAGCCAGCGGCCTGGCCCATGACCGGGGCGCATGACGGCAGAGGTGCCCGCGGGCCCCGTATCACGGGGTTCGGACTGTGCGCATCAGTGCGATGCGTCCAGCAACTCCCAACGGCTGTACAGCTTTTGAAGCCTTCCGCATGCCGCTCTTCGTCGCGCGCATCGGATCATGGGGCCGAGCGCGGGAAGATGAGACATGACCAAGGGCCACGGCCGTAAGAGCCGGGCGCGGAAAACAAGTCGGAGCAGAGGCGTCGCGTACACCGCCGCCAAGGCCGGCACTCTCCATCAGCACACCAGGGGCCCCTCCGATGGGGACCTCCAGCCGGCCGAGCCCCTCCGATGGGGAGTCGACGCGGCCCCGGACATGCGGACCGCGTCTGCGCTGATCGCCGCGCGCATCGAGCAGTGCGCGCCGTGTCAGGCGTCCCTGGCAGCGAAGCTCCTCGACGAGGACCCGATCGTGCTCGCGGTGTTGACCGGAACCGTCTACAGCCTGCATGAGGCCCAGGAGCCGGACGGGGGAGGCCTCACCTCCGACGTCTCCCAGTTCTTCCTCATGGTCGTCCGGGCGTCGGCGCCGGGCAAAGACCACATCATGCTCCGCTGCGTCGAGCTGTTGCTCCCAGAAGACCGAGCGGCGCTCCTGGAGGAAGCGCTGGGTCTGTGGACGTTCTACGGCAACAAGCACTCCGGCCTCATGCGCGTCAAGGACACCGGAGCGAAGGACGCGTCGCACCTCGAAATCAACGCCCCGGGCGGCGATCACGAGGAATCCGGTCCATGCACGGTGGTCGACTTCTCCGGCCTCGCTGGAGAAGGCCAACCAGGCGGGCAGCGTCCTGCTCGGCATCGTCCGGTTCCTGGACGCCACCCTCCTGCCCGACCAGCCGCACTGGGAGCGGCGCCCGGATGCGTACCACGTGACCAGCACTCTCCGAGGAGAACCGGATCAATGACCGAGAACATCGAACAGCACGCGGAGGGCGCGGCCCGCTCCCTCGTCGAACTCGTGCGTGCCCTCCAGGACCGCGGTATTGAGTACCCGCTGGAGGCGTACCGCGTCCACAGCTATCTCACCCGCTGCGCCGGTGAGATGAGGACCGCCATCGAGCTGATCGAGGCCTCCGTGCAGCGCCTGGAGGACAAGGACCTGCTGAGGAGCGACTCCCGGGGCGAGCCTCTCGACGACGTTCTGCAGCGCTTCACGGAGGCCTCCGGCAATGCGAAGGATCTCGCGGGGGCGCTCCACGGCAGGCTGAGCACGGCCCATTCCGCCATCGGGCACGTCGGGTACAAGGAGGAGTCCGAGGAGCAGGAGTCGGCGACGGGGGGCTGAGTCCGCCGGTTCGGCGGGTGTGATCGTCTGCGGACGGTGCGGAGCGGAGGCCGGGGCCGGTGGTCCCGGCCTTCCTGCTGTCCGCTACTGATCGGCTGGGGACCCCGTCCTGTCAACCCACACACCATAGAGTCACCAATAGTGAGTGAGAATTCTGAAAAACATAGTGACTTCGTCAGTTAACTAGGTGAATACTGCTATGATGATGGGCAGTTGAGTTCCCAAGGAGGGTGAGTGAGCCAGTCGCCACAGGAAGAGGGCGCGATCAACGCGACCACGGCGCGGAACAAGCTGTACGCGCTGGTGAAGCTCGTCGAAGAGGAGGGGCGCACCACGGTGATCACCAAGCACAAGGTGCGCGCTCTGCTGGCGCCGCTGGACCGGTTCCCGGCAGCCCGGAAAACCGACGCCTTCCCCGCCCACGTGCTGAGTACGGCACAGAGGGACTTCGGTGACCTCGTCACGCTGGCGGCCCAGGGCCAACCGCAGGTGCTCCTGCGGAACACCACGCCGGTCGCCGTGCTGCTCCCCGCCGACCTCTCCTCTGATGCCCTCTCGTCCGACCCGGCCGCGCACTCCGGCGCGGCGACCGCAGGAGGTGCGGTGAACAGCCAAGGCAACCAGGACCGCGGCAAGCGCAGGCTCGCCACGCTCGGCGACGCCATCGGGTCCGTACTCACCGACGGCCCTGCCGACGGCCCCACCTTCGGGCTGCCTGGCCTGGACGCCGCAACGGGCGGTCTACAGCGGGGCAGGCTGACGCTCGTGGCTGCTCGTCCGAGCGTCGGCGGAAGCCTGCTGGGGCTGGCGGCCGCACGGCAGACGGCGCTTGTCGACCACGACATGGTCTTGTACGCGGCCTCGGGACCGAACCGGGACGACATCTTCCGCCGGATCATCTCCGCCGAGACCGGCGGCGACTACCCGCGCCTGAAGCAGGGCCGCCTTACCGAGCATGAGCAGCAGGTCGCCCACCAGCTCGTCCAGGCCGGCGACCTCCTGATGATCGATGACGGCAGTGACCTGACGGCCGAGGACATCAGGGAGACCGCCCCGCACATGGAGGGCCTGGCCCTCGTGGTCGTGGACCGCCTGCAGGCCGCCCACAGCGCCCGCCTGCCGCTGTCCGGGGGCCGTCTCCCGGATGCCTCCCAGGTTCTGGCCACTCTCGCACGCACGCTGCACGTGCCGGTGCTCGCCATCGTGGACAGCGACGATCCCGCACTCCTGGGTCTCCTGGACGCCGACGTCACGCTGACGCTCTCGCCGACCGAGGACCCCGCCAAGGTCCAGGTGACGGTCGCGGAGCGCGACTTCGGCACGATCGGCTCGGCGTACCTGCAGCCCGACCTGCTCCACGCCCGTTTCCTCGACGCCGGAGCCGTCCCCCTCGACCGCGCCGACAGCCCGGCAGGACCGGGGCTCTCGGCGTCCGCCGGCGGAGCGGCGGCACTGGAACTGGCCGAAGCCGCCCTTCCCTACACGTCCGGCGGCCACCAGGGGATCCCCGCCGCCCTCACCCACGAGCTGGCGGCATGGCGGACCGCGGTCGCCAATGGTGACCATGAAGCACTGAAGGGGATCCTGCCGTCACTGCTCCAGGCCGCCGCAGCGGTAACGGAGTTGCCAGACACCCATGAGGGTCACCGCCTCGCCGCCGCGCTACGCTCCTACGGCACCCCCGAGTCCGTCGCCGCGGCCGACACCACCAGAAGCGCCGATCAGACCGCTGCTGCCGGTGCCCCTGTCCACGCCCCGGCGGACACCGGACAGGCCCAGGACGACGTGGCGGAGGATGAGGAAGACGGCGAGGACGGTCTGAAGCCGGGGGATGAGCAGGATGAGCCCGAGGGGCACGTCTTCCCTGCCCTGAAGATCCTCAAGGACGCGGTCGGCCGCTCGAAGATGAACCCGGTCCCGGTCATCCGCAAGGAGGAGCGGGACAGCGGCCCGTGGCCGCTGATCAGCGAGCACATGGACGGTGAGCCGCGCTGGGTCCATCCCGACGTCACCGCCACCCGCGTGCCCCACGTCAGGGCGAACGGAAAGCGCGTCCGGCGTGACAAGCTCGACGTGCCCGACTCGTTCGGCGAGGGCATGCTGTGCCTGATCGACCGCAACGGCAGCTTCCCCTCCGCCTGTTCGGGCGTTCCTCTCGCCCCGAACAAGCTGCTGCACACCGGTCCGCTCGACGCGTTCGACAAGACCAAGGCCGGCATTTATCTCATCGACATCCCGGAGTGGAACCGCACCGATATGCCGCACCCCCTGGGGCGGATCATCGACCGTCCCGACGAGGGCGGCCGGGTGTGGGTCACCACTCCCCACATCAAGCAGCTGGAGAAACTCGTCCGGGAGAAGCACCTCGGCGCCATGCCGACCATTCACGACTCCTGGACCGGAAAGTACAACGAGTCCCTCTTCAAGCCCTTCTACGAGGCCACCCGCAAGGCGCGGACCGAGCTCGTCCAGGTCGGCGGCGACCCCTACAAGGCGTACAAGACCCGGCTGTCCATCGCGCTGCGCCTGCTGTGGCCCAAGCGCCCCTCCCAGCGGTCCCCGTTCTGGCGACCGGACTGGCGCATGAGCATGGTCGCGGAAGCGTCCGTCCGTCACTGGAGCGTGGCCTTCCGGGCCGTCCAGCAAGGCCACCAGCTCCTCGCCCTGCGCAACGTCGACGCGGCCGTCTTCTGGGCGCCCGACGGCACCGCGCCCGCCACGTACCGGATCGGAACAGGCTTCGGCGAAGTGAAGGCCAAGTTCGTTAAGCCCGGCGAGATCATCCCCGAAGGTGACGACTGATGGCCGGCCCCACAGGCCGCGGCGACTCCCTGGGCGCCGCCCTCAACGACCTCCTGCGCTCCCAGGTCACCCCCCGCCACCGGCTGTCGTCGTACAACGCCAAGCACTGGCACGCCCAGCTCAGCCAGCTCACGGCGACCCACCGCGGGCAGCAGGCCCTGGAGGACGCCGGTCTCCATGTGACGACCAAGACCCTGGTCAACTGGCTGTCCGACGCCGAGTACAACGTCCGCCGCAGCTACCTGGACATCATCCACACCGCGTACGAGAACGTCGCCATCGTTCCCGCTGAACCGCTCCCCGACCACATCACAGACGGCCAGTACGAGATCAGCGGTGTCGTCAAAACCGGCGACGACGAACGTACGCGCGGCACCCCGGACGCCGCGCCCCTGCGCATCGACGGCAGCCGGGGCAACTGGGACGCGATCGAGGAACTCTGGCTCGCCGGCGAACTCACCGACGACGAGTTCGAGGACCACTTCATCGACGACGTCATCGTCGAGGACATCGGCGAAGGCACCGACGGCTGGGAGTTTCCCGGCGCCTCGTACTCCGTCGAAGTCCGGTAGAGGTAGGTGCGGAGCAGTGAGCACGGATGTGGCGTGGGGCGGGGAGTGGCGGCACGAAGAGTGCGGCGCTTCCGGTGATGCCATCTGGGAGGACGAGGACAGCGTCTCCTCCCTCCACGAGTGCGACCAGGGCGGCGAGGTGACATGGAGCGCCGAATGGCAGTGCCACAACTGCGGTGCCTCGGGCCTGGTCCAGTTCGAGGACGACACCACAACGTACGCCGATCACGCATGTGATGACGAGGACATGCTGGAGCTGAACGGGATGCGGGCATGAGCGGAACCGGCGATCGATGTGCTGACCTCCGTCGGCTCGACGGTGCATTCGGGGAGAGGACGAGGTCATGGCTCAGCTGAAGATCCGGGACCTGCACGACCTCCTGCGCCAGGCCCCCCGGCGACGAGACCTTGCCCAGGACGGAATCCGGCTCGTCTACGACGGCAGTGCCCTGCACATGTCCACGGCCGACGCCCCGGACACCGTGATCGCCCGCGCCGACACCTGCGGGTTCACCACCGAGCCGTGGGACGTGACCGCGTACCGCGCCAGCATCACCAGCACGGAGGTGTGGCTGCGCATCCTCAATCGCGAGCATGGCGATCACCTCATCGACGTCGCTCCCTTCTGGGCCCAGCGCCCCGCCGCGATCACGTTCACCGCGGGCGGGCACACGGCGGCGTTCCCGGCCCTCGCCTGCCCGACGGCACCAGCCGACCGTCGCCCGTAGCGCGGCTGCCGTCGAGGAAGGACCGAGACGTGAACGGACGCTGCTCGCGCTGCACGGAGATGCAGTCCGCACCCTGTTGGCAGTCTGGCCTGCTCCGAATGCGATCCGCGCGCGGCGGCCGCTTTCAGGGTGGGGCGACCAGTGGATCGTCCGTCACGGGGCTCTTGGCCCTATACGGGTCGGTGAGCAGGTTCTGCGTTGCCCATTGGGCTCGCCAACGTGCGGCCGCCATACTCGGGGCGCGCCCGCCCGAGTAGAGCACGGGCGTGCCGTCCGCGCGTTGCCAGTCGAGCGACCATCGCCATAGGCCGACCCTCGCGGCCTGGCTCCATAGTGGGCGCGCGTCGAACGGCGCCGGGTCGACCTTGGTCCACACCAGCAGGTCGGTTCCCGGCACGGGGACACGCGAGCTCGCGCAGATGTGGTCGGTTCCGGGGGCTTGCCACAGCAGAGGGGTGGGCAGCCTGTCCACCGTCGACAGCTCTGCCGCGTACGCGATCAGGTCGGCAACATCCCACACCAGGGCCAGCGTCAGGGCGGCACGCTGCAGCGGTGGCCAGTCGCCGGGGGCTTCCAGCAGCAACACGTCCACTGCGTCGCCGACCCGGTCATCGTTCAACCGGTTCTCGGCCTCGAACTCCGCCATCGACATCGCCTGGAACTCACGACGTCCGGCCGCCGCCTCCTCCACCAGCTCCAGCGCCACCATGTCGTGGCTCACCGACAACGCGATCCCCAGCTCCCGCAGTTGCTCCGGCGGCAACTGTTCCAACAGGTTCTGCAGGTGGCCCGCCACCGCCGTGTTCGCCTCGCTCAATGGAGGGCGCTCGAAGTTGGGAACCTCCGGGTGGCCCCACAGGTGGGCCAGCTTCCACAGCTCCAGCAACTCGCGGACGTCGTCCACGCCTTCCAACTGCTCGGCGAAGTCCAGGGCCGCGTCGACCACAGCGAGGGTGGCCGGGTTGCGTTCCGCGTTGACGTGCCCAGCGAACCGGCACAACGCCGCCGACCGGACACTGACCGGGCCCAGCAGCACGTCGGCATTCTCGAACCTCTGCGCCATCGCGCCTTCCCCCATCACGGTCAGCCGGCTGCCACAGTCCCGTTCCCCGAGTTGATGGCCCGCGCTGTCCAGACCCCAGCCGCAGGATGTGAGCCCTTCTGCAGCTCGACGTCTCCGCGCGCCTTTCGCGTCCCGGACAAGTCTGGCACGGTCCGGTCCAGCAGGGAGCTCGCCCGAGCAAGACGTGGCGGTGTGTGCTACGGCGAGGCAGTTGATCGAGCTGATCGACAATCAGCGAAGGCGCCGACGGCGACGTGTTCAGCCTCGTCCGCGCGGAGTGAGACCGGCTGGGGCCGGTGGACTGGGAGGCAGTGCGGGCTGGGCAGCGCGGGCCCAGCCGTGGGCCTGCATCGTCTCGGCCTCCCAGTCCTCGAACAACTGGGGGAGTGCCTTCGGATCGCGGTCGACGTCGCGGTGCCAGCGGATGAAGGCGCGGGCAGCGGGACGGTGCGCGTCGCAGGCCGGGCAGAGCTCCATCCACACACCGGTCATGAGGGGTCCGTGCCAGTGCAGAAGGAGGTCGCCTCCGCAGCGTGAACAGGGCCGGGCCGGCTGGTCCTCCTCACGATCGGCCGGATGCAGGCGGGCCAGCTCTTCGTCGCTGACGTCGTCCAGACTGCCGTCGAGGTTGCCGATGCGGCAGAAGTCGCCGTCGGGGCGCACCAGGTATCGCCAGGTGAAGGACATACGGTCCCCTTCCCGTAGAGCAAGACGCGAGGCTCACGGTCTGCCCGATTCGTGACCTACGTCAAGAGGCGAGACGCATGTGCACAAGAGATCAGCGTCGTGCTTCAACCGCGGGTGCTGCATGCGAGCCTCGCCGAAGGGGTGAGAGCGCGCTGTTCCCCGGCATGCGCCGGCCGGACAGAACTACGCTGGCACGGTGACCCTCTTGGCTCCCCAGATTGCCCAGCTGCCCGTCGATCCGTCGTTGATTAGCCTCGCTTACCACCACGAACACCCCGTCCAGGCGTACGAGTTCGAGAACACGCTGGAGGTGTGGACGGTGTCCGCCCGGATCGACGCGGACGTCCTGGCGGAGGACCTGGCCGCCTACAGCGAGATGGACCAGGAGTCGCTGGACGCGGTGCAGGACGTCACGGTGGGCAGGATGTCGTTCGTGCGGGTGCGGACGTTCGGCCCGGACCATCCCTTCGAGGCGATGGACTCCTACACCGGGGACGTCTCCCGCATCGGCGAGGTGGTGCTGGACGTTGCTGACGGTCGATGGGAGCCGGCCTTCGAGGCCGCGCTCGCGCACCCCGTCGGTGACCTGCTCGTCATGGACCGGGTCATCCTGGAACCACCGTGGCGCGGGCTGGGCCTGGGCCCGGTACTGGCAGGTGCCGCCATCCGCCGCCTCTCGCAAGATTGTGTCGCGGTGGCGTGCGAGCCCGGATCTGCCGACGGCCGCGAGTTGACCGAAGCCCAGCATCGCGAAGCCGCCGCCAAATTGAGCCGCGTATGGGAGCGGATCGGCTTCGAGCCCTTCCAGGCCGGCGTACACATCCTGGACTGCCACCTGCAGCGGCCCCAGGACCTCCTTGCCGAACGCCAGGAGGAGTTCAACGCACTGTGCCGCGCCTGGCGGGAGCACCACCGACCGTAGGGCTCACGATCCACGCCCGGCATGCCAGCACCGGTCGTTCAGATCTGTTGCGACATGCTGGAGGCCTCCGAATACGGCGCCCGCCCTCCGACGGCAGAGGGGCCATTGCGTTCGGCGTCGTGGCTGGCTCCGCCACCGGAGTCGGCCCCAGCGCGCTTCAAGAGCACCGGGGGTCAGCCGAGCGAGTCCTCGGACGTGAGCGGCGTACCGCGCCTCGGCGTAGGCCACGACGTCGGGGGTGGCCCAAATGCGCGACGAGCGGCCCCCACGTGCAGAGCGGCGAGGGCAACATTGGCGCTACCACCAATCACGGCGCCGAAGCCGAGCGGTGCCACTTGGCCAAGCACGACGATTCCCTCCTTGGTCCCGTACTTCGTAAAGAAGTTCTGGGGTTCCGATGTATTTCGGTGACCAGGGATGGTGAGGGGCCGCTCGGTGGCGGATTCCACGCTATGAGTGATCATCTTCCGGGTCTGCGGGCGG
>NZ_JBSFUU010000144.1:0-13804 GCF_053591955.1 Streptomyces sp. NPDC002845
GCCCCGCGCCCCTTAAGGGGCGCGGCTCCAGGCCAGGCACCATCAGCCCGTCCGGCGTTTGAGGACGAGGCCGCAAGGCCGATCCCACAGCAACCCCCACGCACCCGCAACCGGCCCACCCACCCCCAGGGGGGCCAGGGGGCACAGCCCCCTTGGCGGGGTCGAAGGGGCGGAGCCCCTGGGGATGGGACGAGTAGGGGCGGCGGGGGCGAGGAACACCGGGGCTCGTGCCGACGCCGGGTACCGTTGCCACCCGTTCCGCCACCTGCAAGGACCCCGTACGGTAAACAACCGTGAGCACCCTCAACCGCGCCAGAACCTGGCTGAAGGCGCACCCGCTGGCGCTGGACGCGGCCCTGGCGGCGGGAGCCCTCGCCTGCATGGTCGCGGGCTCATTCGTGGACCCCGAGGCCGAGCACGGCTCGAAGTGGGGCGCCCGCACCCCGGAAACGCTCAGCATCGTCCTGATGACCCTGGCCGCCACAGCCCTGGTCTTCCGCCGCCGCTCCCCGATGATGGTCCTGGCCGTCACCTCCACTCTCTCCCTCGTGGAACTCGTCACCGGCGACCCCCGCGCCCCCGTCGCGATGTCCGTCGTCATCGCCCTCTACACCGTCGCCTCGGCCACCGACCGCCCCACCACCTGGCGCGTCGGCCTCCTCACCATGGGCGTGCTCACGGGCGTCGCCATGCTCGCGGGCACCCTGCCCTGGTACGCCCAGGAGAACCTGGGCATCTTCGCCTGGACGGGCATGGCCGCCGCCGCGGGCGACGCGGTCCGCAGCCGCCGCGCCTTCGTCGACGCCATACGCGAGCGCGCCGAACGAGCCGAACGCACCCGCGAGGAGGAGGCCCGCCGCCGGGTCGCCGAGGAACGCCTCCGCATCGCCCGCGACCTCCACGACGTCGTCGCCCACCACATCGCCCTGGTCAACGTCCAGGCCGGAGTCGCCGCCCATGTGATGGACAGGCGCCCGGACCAGGCCAAGGAGGCACTCGCCCACGTCCGCGAGGCCAGCCGCTCCGCGCTGGGCGAACTGCGCGCCACGGTCGGCCTGCTGCGGCAGTCCGGCGACCCCGAGGCCCCCACCGAACCCGCCCCCGGCCTGGAACGGCTCGACGAACTCGTCGGCACCTTCCGCAGCGCCGGCCTCCCCGTCGAAGTCGCCCGCTCCGACCACGGCACGGCCCTCCCGGCCGCCGTGGACCTCGCCGCGTACCGCATCATCCAGGAAGCCCTCACCAACGTGCGCAAACACGCGGGCCTCGAAGCGAAGGCCGAGGTCAGCGTGGTGCGCGTAGGACCGAACGTGGAGATCACCGTCCTCGACAACGGCTCCGGCGACCACGACGCCTCCCCGCAGGACAGCGGCGGCCACGGCCTGCTCGGCATGCGCGAACGCGTCACCGCCCTCGGCGGCAGCTGCGCCTCGGGCCCCCGATACGGAGGCGGCTTCCGGGTCCATGCGATCCTGCCGGTCATAAACCGCCAGACCGCAGCCGGAGATGCCGTATGACCATCCGCGTCCTGCTCGCCGACGACCAGGCCCTGCTCCGCAGCGCGTTCCGCGTGCTCGTCGACTCCGAGCCGGACATGGAGGTCGTGGGAGAGGCCTCGGACGGGGCGGAGGCGGTGCGGCTGGCCAAGGAGCGGCAGGCCGACGTCGTCCTCATGGACATCCGGATGCCCGGGACCGACGGACTGGCCGCCACCCGGCTCATCAGCGCCGACCCGACGCTCGCCCATGTACGCGTCGTCATGCTGACGACGTTCGAGGTCGACGAGTACGTGGTGGAGTCGCTGCGGGCGGGCGCCTCCGGGTTCCTCGGCAAGGGCTCGGAGCCCGAGGAGCTGCTCAGCGCCATCCGGGTCGCGGCCGGCGGCGAGGCGCTGCTGTCCCCGGCGGCGACGAAGGGGCTGATCGCCCGGTTCCTCGCGCAGGCGGACGCCTCCGACGACGGTCGCGACCCCGCCCGCTCCGAGCGGCTCGGCACGCTGACGGGGCGGGAGCGCGAGGTGCTCGTGCAGGTCGCGGGCGGGCACTCCAACGACGAGATCGCCGAGCGGCTCGAAGTCAGCCCGCTCACCGTGAAGACCCACGTCAACCGGGCCATGGCCAAACTGGGCGCCCGTGACCGGGCACAGCTCGTGGTGATCGCGTACGAGTCCGGGCTGGTACGTCCGAGGGTGGATTGACCCAGGTCGGCCGTATTGCTCAGCCGGATGGGCTGGGCTGCGTTCAACCGGGCTGGTTCCAACCCGGCTGGTGTTGATCGCGTAGGACTCGACCGTTCGCTGAGCGCTTGGACGACACGGAGAGGGACGTCGTCATCGAATCGGGAACGGTACCAGTTAGTGTTCGGCGAAGCCCATCCCGGGAGAAGTCCTGGGACGGGCAGGGCCGTTGCCTGGATCGTGGAGCTGGTCGGGCCTCAGCGGGGGAGGACGTCTCCTCCCTTGAGAGCTGTGACGAACGCGGTCCAGGACGCGGCTGGGACGACGAGTACGGGGCTGTGGGGGGTCTTGCTGTCGCGGACGGGGACGACGCCGGGGAGGTCCTCGGTGATCTCGACGCAATTGCCCCCGTTGGCGTTGCTGTAGCTGCTCCGGCGCCAGTGGGCGGAGTTCAGCTCGGGGGTGTGTCGCATGGCTTGTAGTCCTCCATCGCCTGTCGGATCAGCTCCGCCGAGGCGGCCGGGGAGAGGGCGTTGGCACGGAGCACTTCGTACCGCCGCCGCCATTTCTTCACCGAGTCCCGGTCCTCGTAGAGGTGACCGACCTCGATGCCCTCTTCGTAGGCCACGGTGGAGCCGTTGGGAAGGGTCAGCATGGTCAGCGCGCCGCCCATCAGGTAGTGCGGACCGGCACTGAAGGGCATCACCTGGACCTTGCTGTCCGGAGTATCCACCTGTTCGAGCAGCAGGGCCAGTTGTTTGTACATGCACTCGCTGCTGCCGAACTGCCGCCGGAGGACCGCCTCGTCGATGATCGCCCACCGCAGAGGGGGCTGGGCCGAGCGCAGGCGATCCTTGCGGGACATGCGGGCGTTGACGAGTTCCTCCACCTTGTCCCGGGGCAGCTCCTCCTGGAGGCTGAGTTGCGCGTCGGCGTACTCCTTGGTCTGCAACAGCCCTGGGATGACCTGCGGTTCGTAGTTCTCGATGACCTCCGCCTGCGCCTCGAAGTCCATGAACCGCCGGTACTGGTCCGGATGCGCCTCGCGCTTGGCCAGTTCGTACAGCCCGTGGAAGTGCTTGTCCGTGCCGAACGCGGCGTCCAGCCGGTCCGGCAGGTCCGGAGGTGGCATCAACTCGGCCGTCTCGACGCGGGCGAGTGCGCTCTTGCTGGAGTTCACGATGGCGGCGAGCTGGACGAGTGACAGGCTCGCGGCCTCGCGGTGGCGGCGCTGTTCGGCGCCGAAGTAGTGGCGGGCGGACAGATACGGGGTGAGGGTCTGCGGCTTGAACGACATTGTCTCGCCTCTCTGTTGTCCCGTTCTCGATGGCGGGACGCGGCGTCCCTGATGAGGCCATACGCGCAGCGCGATGATGGCGGCGCACACAGTAATCATGCGGGCGCCGGGTCCGCCAGAGGGGCTGTTTCGAAGGGAGAGGCGTCAGATGCTGCGCGAGGGTACGGGAACTCCCCTGCGGCTACTGCCGTGGACCACGTCGGAGGGGCTGCCGTGTTATCTCAGCACGGACGATTCCGGCAGCCGGATGTCGCGGCTGGCAGACGCGGTGGAGGCGGATCTGCTCGACTCGGCGGAGACGGTCCTGGCCGCGGCGCGGGAGCTGCTCGACGAACCGGACGCGCGGAGCTGGGAGTTGAGATTCGTGGGAGTGCGGCTGGCCGAGGCGTTGGGGGACACGCTGCGCATCGCGGCGAGCCGGGGCGCGCGGCTGCCGGAAGCGTGAGGCGTCAGCGCTCGTCGGTTCCCTCGGGGTTCGCGTCCGGACGGGGCAGTGATCCGGTGCAGGTGGCGCGGCCGAACTCGCCGGTGGCGGTGGCGCTTTGGACGTGCCGGCCGTGGATGGCGAGGGTGCAGCGGATCTGGCCGCCCTCTTCGCCGAGGGTGATGTTGATGAGGGGCTCCGTGCCGAGGGGGACCTCGACGGTCTTGCTCCAGGGGAGGTCGGCGGCGTCAACGGTGATGCCCTTTCCGGCCTCGCCGACGCCCTGGTAGGTGATGTCGGCGGTGCCGGTGCCGGTGACTTCGTAGGTCACGGCGGCGGTGGGGGTGCGCTGCTTCGGTTGGCCGTCGTTGTGGTCGGTGCTTTTGGTGTCGAGTACGCCGTACAGGACGAGCCCGGTGCAGGCGGCCAGTACCGCGCCGGCCGCCAGGAGCCCGGCCCGGTCGGGGCGGTGAGAGCGGCGGCCGGTGGGTGTGGTGTCGGTCTTGGCGCCGTCCGGTTCCTCGGCCTCGGCGGCGGCCGATTCCCGAGATTCTGGCAGGGCTGTTGTGGATTTTTCGGTGGTGCCACCCATGAAATGCCCCCTCGGAATCGTGAATTACCTCGGTGCTCGGTGTGAGTCCGGGCGGTTTATAACACGACGCCGCCATGGATAGCCAGCGCCCGGATATTTCGGACACCGTGCGTCCTTCCATGTCCTCTTTGGCGCTAATTGCGGTGCATCATCTGCTCGCTTGACATGGGGTCATCGCGGTGACTAGAAATCCCGGCGCCGCTGCCCATGGCCTCATTCGGGCAGGTGGGGGTGGTCTTCGCGGCGGCGGGTTTCGTCAGAAAAGTATCTGAGGAAAGGTTTGACGTGAGACGCAGACTGGGCAGGCTGATTGCGTGTCCGGTGGTATCCGCGGTGATGAGTACCGCAATACCCCAGGTCGCTTATGCAGCGCCCGCCTCGGATGGTGACGGTGAGGGAATCGTCGACACTATCAAGGGGTGGTTCGCGGACGACGGCGCCGATGGCGGCGAGGCAAACAGTAATCCACCGTCGCATGACGAATTGGGGATTGCCGAGCGTCAGAAGCTGCCGAAGGGCAAGGACGCGCCGAAGGCCAAGCGGGTCAGGGAGCTGACCGGCAAGCGGACGGCGAACGCGCGGTTCTGGCGGTTGTCGGACGGGCGGGTGGAGGCGGAGCTGTCGGCGGCGCCGACCTCCTACCGGGACGCGACGTCGAAGTCGTGGAAGTCGATCGACACCACGGTCAGGGCGAGCAAGGCCAAGGGTTTCGATCTGGCCAACACCACCAACACGGGCAAGAGCTTCTTCGGCTCGGACCCGGGGCGTCTGCTGCGTTTTGAGGCGCCGGACGGGCAGACGGTCACTCTCGGCCTGGAAGGTGCGGGCAAGGGGCTGAAGCCGGAGGCGAAGGGCAACACGGTCACCTACCGGGACGCCGCCTCAGGCGCTGACCTGTCGTACGAGGTGGGTGCGGGCCGGGTGAAGGAGAACATCACCCTGGCCGAGCGCCCGGACGCTCCGGTGGAGTTCACCTTCACCCTGGATGCGGACGGGCTGGTGCCCAAGGCGCGTAAGGACGGGTCGGTCGCGTTCTTCGGTGAGTTGCCGAACACGCCGGTGCTGGTGATCCCGGCCCCGTACATGACGGACGCGGCCAGGGCCGACACCTCCGTTCACGGGAAGACCTACAGCACGAAGGTCACTCAGAAGCTGACCCGGGACGGCAAGGGCTGGCAGCTGACCCTCACTCCGGACGAGGAGTGGCTGGCGGCTTCGGAGCGCCGGTATCCGGTGGTGATCGATCCGACGATCACGATCGCGCCGTCGCCGTCCGCCTCGCAGGACGTGATGGTGCTGCAGGAGGCACCGGGTACGAACTACAACTCCTCGTGGAAGCTGTCGGTCGGCCGGACTAATACGGGTGTGGCGCGTTCGCTGCTGAAGTTTCCGCTGGATGAGATCCCGTCGGGGGTGAAGGTCGACAACGCGCGGCTTGAGGTGTACTTCGACCAGACGCACACCACCGGCGGCACGAGGGTGCTGGTCGACGCCCACCGGGCGACGAGCGCGTGGGACGAGTCGACGGCGACCTGGTCCAACACCAGTTCGCTGGTGGGGGAGCAGTCGGCGACCACGGTGCTGCTCGATGACGGTCACGAGCGTACTGCGGCGGTGGGTGACTGGCCGGCGGTGTCGGGCAGTGGGATCTACGGCGACTACCACTACAACCAGAACGGTGTGGCGGGGGAGTCGTACACCTGGCAGCCGCTGGTGGCCCAGACGGCCAGCTACCGGGTGGATGCGCACTTCCCGCCGTATGACAATGCCGCGACGCAGGCGCCGTACACGGTCACCTACAACGGTGGCTCGAAGGACTTCACCGTCAACCAGGACGCGGTCGCCACCTCCGGCGGCGGCTGGGTGTCGTTGCAGCAAGGCCAGTTGTCCTTCGCCAAGGGCGATGCGGGCAAGGTCGTGCTGCGGGATACGGGCTATCCGGGCCGCAGGAACATCGCCGATGCGGTGCGGCTGGTGGACCCTGCCGCAGTCTGGAAGGGCGTGGGCGGCTACAACGCCTGGCACCGGTTCCCGGTGCGGGACACCGTGCAGAAGTGGGTCAACGGCGCCGAAACCAACCACGGCTTTGTTCTCAAGACGCGCAACGAGTCCTCCACCGGCCCGCTGGGCGGTCCGCGTTATGAGGCCGGTGACGGCGACTACGGCGGCGAGACCTCGACCATCCCCCGGCTGACGGTCACCTACGGCACGGTCGGCACCGAGCTCGACTCGCCGCAGGTGGTGCACTCCACCGGGCCGGAGCTGTCGTGGAAGGCGTACACCAACGACACCGGTGACAGCGGTCTGGACATCGTGGAGTACCAGCTGCACCGTTCCACGCAGCAGGCGTTCACGCCGTCCGCGGCCACCCTGGTCGCGCCGGTCGACAAGGCGGCCACCAGCTACACGGACACCACCGCGACCCCGACCCCGGACAGCTCGACGGCGGAGATCGGCCGGTCGTACTACTACCAGATCGCGGTCAGAACCGCCGATGGCCAGCTGCTGGGCTCGCCGACCCGGATCGTGGGCGTGCCCAAGGCCGGCCGCACCATGAAGCTCATCCAGGGCACTGCGGGGGTCAGTGACACCACGCTGTCCTCGGCGCAGCCGGCCACCAACCAGGACACCATCAACTCCTGGGACGTGGGGCAGAACTGGCTGAGCGTGGGCAACAACTCCGCCACCTACGGCAAGACCCGCGCGGCGATGAAGTTCACCACCAGCGACATCCCCACCACGGCGACGGTGCTGGAATCAAGGCTGTTCATGTGGGCGGCGGAGACCACGACCGAGTCCAACGGGGCCCGCTACAACCTGCACGGCCTGACCCGTGACTTCGGCGAGACGACGGCGACCTGGAACAACGCCACCGCCTCGACGGCGTGGTCCAGCGCGGGCGGCGACTACAGCTCCGTCGTCTCGGACTTCACCCCGCAGTGGAGCAACGACGTCGGACGCCACTACTGGAACGCCACCAGCCTGACCCAGGGCTGGATCAGCAACCCGTCCACCAACAAGGGCGCCCTGGTCAAGCTGGCCGACGAATCCTCCACCGGGCCGCAGGAACGCACCCTGTTTTCGTCCTCGGAGACAGGCGACTGGCAGCTCGGCCCGCTGCTGCGCGTGATCTACGTGGACTCCACGACGGAGGACACGTACTACGCGCCGCAGACCCCGGCCCGGATGACCCCGAACTCCACGTACACGGTGGACTTCACGGTCACCAACACCACCTCCAGCGCGTGGGCCGCGGGTGAGCGGGAGCTGTCCTACACCTGGAAGCTGCCCGACGGCACGGACGTCACCACCGGCGGCAACCAGGCCGCCACAGCCATCCCGGCCCTGTCGCCCGGCGAGTCGGCGACGATCCAGGCCACTGTCAACACGCCGATCAACTCCGACTCGGGCAACAAGCGCACGGAGTACGTGCTCGGCTGGGACGTCCGCAAGATCTCGGACGGCAGCTGGCTGTCGGCAGGCACGGACGGTATCCCGGCGCTGAAGCAGAACGTGGCGGTCGAGGACCCCACCTCCAACACCCTCGGCCTGGAGAAGTTCTACGCCTACGCCGGGAAGAACACCGGTGCCGGCTCGACGGTGATGAACAACCTCGCCTCCGGCAACAGTGTCTGGTCGTACAACGCGTTCACCAACCCCGGCCGGGGGCTGAACACGTTCTTCCGGATGGCGTACAACTCGCTGGACACCTCGGACACGGTCTCGGGCGCGGGCTGGTCGATGCAGGCCGCCGGGCCGATCCGGCTGGGCGCACCGCTGGACTTCCACCCCAACCCCAACCCGACCGAGGTCCGCCTCCCGGACGGCGACGGCACCACGCACGTCTTCCGCTGGGACGCGACGAACAGCGTGTGGAAGGCCCCGGCGGGCGTCCACTACAAGCTGACGGCCAAGGCAGGCCTGGACTGCACCCCGACCAAGGACCCCATCCCGGACGCCTGGACGCTGCTGCGCCCGGACGGCACGCGGTTCTTCTTCGGCTGCGACGGCTACTTGACATCCGTCGTCGACAAGAACGGCAACACGCAGACGTACACGTACGAGGAGCGCAGGTCCAACAACAAGCCGGTCAAGTTCCTCACGTACATCACCGACCCGGCCGACAGGCAGTCCCTGCGGGTCGAGTACTACGAGAAGGGCGACGCGTCGTACGAGTACATCGACGCCACCGGCGCCAAGGTCACCGGCAGCAGCCTGACCAACTCCAAGATCTACGACCACATCAAGTCCGTCACCGACATCTCCGGCCGCAAGGTCTCCTTCTACTACACGACGAAGGGTCTGCTCGGTCAGTTCACCGACGGCGACGGCTCCGCCCAGCCGAAGGTGTTCAAGTTCACCTACGACGCCACCCAGGGCAACAAGAACGTCAAGCTGGTCACGGCCACCGACCCGCGAGGCAACGGCACCGACCTGGCGTACTACGCCCCGCAGGCAGGTGACGACCCGAAGTACCACTGGTGGACCAAGACCATCACCGACCGTCTGAACGGTGACACCGGCTTCGCGTACGCGGCCAACGCCACGAACACGAAGTTCACCGACACCACCGTCACCGACGCCGAGGCGCACGCTACGAAGTACGTGACGGACGACTTCGGCCGCCCGGTCCAGACGACCAACGCCAAGTCCCAGACCACCAAGATGAGCTGGGACGCCGACAACAACGTCACCTACCTGGAGGAGGACAACGGCGCCAAGACCGCGTACTGCTACGACCAGAAGACCGGCTACCCGCTCTGGCAGCGCGACGCGGAGAACAACAAGACCGGCGTCCCGGACCAGACGACCACCTGCGTGACGGACACGACCAAGTGGCCGGCCAACGCATCGAAGTACGAGTACCAGACGCGCGCCGACGGCTTCTCGGCGGACCTGTTCCGCAAGACCTCTCCGGAGGGCCGGGCCTGGCAGTTCGGCTACGACTCGTTCGGCAATCTGAAGACGGTCACCGACCCCAAGGGTGTCGCGACAACGACGGCGGGTGACTACACCACGTCGTATGAGTACAACTCCTACGGGGAGTTGACGAAGGCGACCGACGCCAACGGCAATCCGACCGAGTACAAGGAGTTCGGGCCCACCGGGTACCCGAAGACGATCACTGACGCGAAGACCAACTCGACCACGTTCGTCTACGACGAGCGGGGCCAGGTCACCGAGGTCACCGACGCGCTGGGCAAGAAGACCACGCAGACGTACGACACGTTCGGACGCCCGCTGGTCAACACGGTGCCGAAGGACCAGGCGGCGGGCGTGCTCATCACGACGCCGGCGCCGGAGTACGACGCCAACGACAACGTCACCAAGTCGACGGCGCCCAACGGGGCGGTGTCCACCGCGGTGTACGACGTGGCGGACCAGATCACGTCGGCGACCGCGCCGAAGGACACCTCGACCTCCGATGACCGCAAGTCGGTCTACACCTACGACAAGGTCGGCAACCTCAAGACGACGACGGAGCCCAAGGGCACGCTGACGACCTCGGATGCCACGGACTACGTCACGACGAACAACTACGACGAGATCTACCAGCTCACGTCGGTCGTGAACGCGGCGGGCGACAAGATCTCCTACGAGTACGACAACGTCGGCAACGTCGTCACGGTCATCGACCCGAAGAAGAACGCGACGGCCGACACGACCGACTACACGACCAAGACCGTCTATGACCTGAACCACCAGGTCAGTCAGGTGACGGACGTAACCGGGAAGACGACGAAGCGGTCCTACGACAAGGACTCCCTCGTCGTCTCCACCACGGACGCGGAGAACAACACCACGTTCATCACTTACGACGAGCGTGGCAAGACCACCGAGGTCAAGGCTCCGCACGACGGCACTACGTTCCGTACGACGAAGTACGAGTACGACGGGGTAGGCAACGTCACCAAGGTGCTCACGCCGCGTACCACGGCGGCCGGTTCGACCGAGGCGTTCACCGCGCGTACCGAGTACGACGCGTTGAACCGTCCGGTCAAGCAGTTCCAGCCCTACGACCCGGCGGACGTCCGCTACAACGACCCGAACGTCTACACCCAGACGGTGTTCGACGCTGTCGGGCGGGTGGCGAAGACGTCGCTGCCGCCTTCGGAGGGCCAGACGGTCCGCAACGACACCACGTTCACCTACTTCGATAACGGGTGGGCGAAGTCGTCCACGGACCCGTGGGACATCTCCACCACGTACGACTACAACGACCTGGGCCAGCAGACCGCCAGGACGCTGACGTCGGCGGGCGGCTCGTCCAACCGCACGATGACGTGGTCGTTCTACCCCGACGGAAAGATCAAGTCGCGTTCCGACGACGGTGTTCCGGTCGGCAGGGCGGTGGTCCTGGTGGACAACTCCGACACCCAGCACACCTCCTCCACGGGCACCTGGGCCACCGGGGACATCATCGGGCAGCAGGGCTACGACCACCGCACCCACGCGGCCGGCACAGGCACGGACGCCTTCACGTGGACGCTCAACATCCCGAAGGACGGCACGTACACCGCGTACGTGAAGTACCCGCAGGTGACGGGCGCGGCCACGGCCGCGAAGTACACGCTCACCCACGGCACAACCACCGAACCGGCGGTCACCAAGGACCAGACGGCCGGTACCGGCACCTGGGTCAGCCTGGGGAACTACGCCCTCAAGCAGGGCGAGGACACCAAGCTGAAGCTGGAGCAGAACAGCGGCGGCATCGTGGTCGCGGACGCGGTGAAACTCGTCCGTGACACCACGGGCGAAACCGACAGCGAGAAGAAGACCTTCGCCTACGCCTATGACGTCAACGGCAACCTGACGTCGATCGACGACACCTCGTCTGGCGCGAAGAGCGACGCGTACACGGTCGCCTACACCGGCCTCAACCAGGTGCAGAAGGTGACGGAGTCGCTGTCCGGCGCGGAGCAGAAGGCCACGTCGTACACGTACGACGCCAACGGCCAGCCGGAGACGGTCACCCACCCCGACCAGTACTCCAAGTACACCTACGACCTGCGGGAACTGGTCAAGACGGTCTCGGTCGGCAAGAGTGCGACAGACACCGATCCGAAGGTGTCGTCGTACACGTACACCGACCGCGGCCAGAAGCTGAAGGAGACCAAGGACAACGGCAACACCGTCGACTACACGTACTACCTCGACGGCGCGCTGAAGACCTCGGTGGAGAACAAGGGCAACGGCACCCTCGTCGCCTCCCACACCTACGCCTACGACCCCAGCGGGAACAAGGCGCAGGACGTGGCGAAGAAGATGAACGCCGACGACCACGCGTCGTACCTCGAATCCACCACGGACTACACCTACGACCCGGCCGGCCGGCTCGCCAAGTCGGTCAAGACCGGTAACGGCGCCGGGACGGACACCTACGTCCACGACGACAACGCCAACGTCATCAGCCAGACGGTCAAGGGCACCACAACGACCTATGCCTACAACCGCAACCGCCTGCTGAGTGCCACTGCCGGTGGTGTGTCGGCGAGCTACAACTACGACCCGTTCGGCCGTCAGGAATCGGTCACCAGCGGCGGGGAGATCATCTCCCGGAGCGTGTACGACGGCTTCGACCACGTCATCGAGTCCCAGAAGAAGGACGACACCGGCGTGATGAAGTCGACCACGTACACCTTCGACCCGCTCGACCGCACCGCCTCCAAGACCGCGGACGGCAAGACCACCGACTTCACCTACCTCGGCCTGAACGGCGAGGTACTGAACGAAGAGGTTTCCGGCGAGCTGACCAAGTCGTACCAGTACAGCCCCTGGGGCGAGCGCCTGTCGCAGATCAAGCACAACACCGACGGCACGACCGAGGACGGCTACTACGGCTACAACAGCCACACCGACGTCGAAACCCTCACCGACGCGGCGGGTGACACCAAGGCCACCTACGGCTACACCGCCTACGGCAAGGACGACGACGCCGAATTCACCGGCATCGACAAGCCCGACCCCGCCGACCCCGCCAAGGAGGACTACAACCCCTACCGCTACAACGCCAAACGCTGGGACGCCCACGCTGGCACCTACGACATGGGCTTCCGCGACTACAACCCGGGCCTCAACCGCTTCACCACCCGGGACATGTACACCGGAGCCCTCGCCGACATGAACCTCGGCGTAGACCCCTACACCAGCAACCGCTACGCCTTCAGCGGCGGCAATCCAATCAATTTCATCGAGATCGACGGCCACGGCCCCTGCAAGGATCTCGGAATCTGCGAATACGGCGACGGCGAGCCCTCGGGCGAGGTTGCCAAGGAAGTCGGCCTCGCCGGTTGCAGCTGGGTACCCGTCCTAGGATGGGGCTGTGACGCGTACGACCTGAATCGAGCGGTCGATGAAGGGGATGGCTGGGGAATCGCGGCCGGCATCATCGGCTTCCTGCCGTTCGGTGACATCGCTAAGGCGCCGCGCCAGCTCGACAACATCAAGAAGGCCGCCGACCTGAGGAAGGCCCCTGGCGGTGTCGTGGGCGGCGGCAAACTTCCAGATGTCGAAGGAAAGTGGCTCAGGGGCTCCGCCGGTAATGCTGGCAAAGTTCCGGGGCAGGTGGCGCGTGCGCTGCAAGGGCGAGAGTTCAAGAATTGGGACGATTTCCGAAAGGCGTTCTGGACTGAGGTGTCCAAGGTCCCTGAGCTGGCCAAGCAGTTCGGCGACAGGGACTACTACCGCATGCAGCATGGCGCAGCACCGAAGGTTGACCCCACACAGGCGGTGGGGAAGAACAACAGCTATGTCCTGCATCACCGGACACCGATCCATGATGGTGGTGGCGTGTATGATCTCGACAATCTCGTGATTGCGACGCCGCGGTATCATGCTGAAGCGCTGGATCCCGGCTATCACTACGACTGAGGAGGTGCGGAGTGGCGCTGGGTGATCTTTCCCGAGATCAGCTCGTCGAACTTGTGCGGCGTATCGTCACCTTCGACGGCACCGAAGAAGAAGTTGACGCCATGGAGCAGCTTTTCGAGGAAAGCGTTCCGTATCCGGGCGCATATTCCTTGATCTACCGGCATGACCCGGAGCTCACTCCAGAGGAAGTGGTCGACACCGCCCTCTCTTACGAGCCAATCGCGCCACCCTACAACCCGGACGCCTGACCGGGAACCGGCGGCCTACCACCACTTGGGGTAGGCCGCCGGTCTGTTCCTTATAAAAGGTGACGATTCTCAGTCAATCGTCGAAAATTACGCCTTCACTGCTGATCTTAAATTCCTGAGGTAGACCTGGCGACAGCTGATGATCCATCAGGTATGCCGGTGGTATGCGGTACGCGACGGGTGGCGGGCTGACCGT
>NZ_JBSFUU010000145.1:0-12733 GCF_053591955.1 Streptomyces sp. NPDC002845
AGAACCGATACCGGCCCGCCCTCAGCGAGGCCCCGACCGGCACGCCCACCCCTAATACGTCGGCACGGCCACCCCGATTACATCGGCACCCCGTTCGTGGGCACTGGGCAATTGAGATGCGTTGTTCAGACTGCACCTATGGGTACACAACAGGAAGAGACGCAGGGGCTGTTGGTGGACCGGGCAGGTCTGCTGCGGGTCGTGACGGCGGTGCGACGGCTTCGGACGGCGTCCGTCCATGCTGAGGGGGGTGAGGCCGCGTGCAGCGAGGTGACGCGGGCGACGGCCCCAGATCGAGGACCTGGCGGCGGTGCGGGAGGAGCTGCCGCCGGCCCGTCGGCGGGCGGCGGTGTACTGGCTGGCGGTGATGCTGCGCCGCAGCCAGACCGCCGAGGGGCGGGAGGCGGACGTGGTTCCGCTCGCGGAGACGGGCGGTGAGTCATGGCCGCGGTAATGCCGTGGGAGCACTCGGGAAGCAAGATCACCAGTCGGCATCGTGAGCGGTTGGCCGTGGTCTATGTCCGCCAGTCCACGCGGCAGCAGGTGGAGGGGCATCAGGAGTCGACGCGTCTGCAGTACGCGCTGGTCGACCGGGCGGTGACGCTGGGCTGGGAGGCGTCCAGGGTCCTGGTCATCGATGACGATCTGGGCAAGTCCGGGGCCCGTGCGGAGCATCGGACAGGTTTCCAGCGGCTGGTCGCGGAGATCTCGCTCGGTCATGTCGGTCTGGTGCTGGGCACCGAGATGTCGCGTCTGGCACGCTCGGGGAAGGACTGGTATCAGCTGCTGGAGCTGTCGGCGCTCGGGGGCGCACTGCTGGCCGACACGGACGGCGTCTACGACCCGAGCGAGTACAACGACCGCCTGGTGCGCCACGAAGTTCTGTGTGACCGAGTGGAGGTGAAAGACCGCCACCGCCGGGCCGTCGCAGCGGTCCGGTAGAAGTTGGGGGCAGCCTGATCCGGGGGACGCCGGGGAGGGTGGAGAGCAGCCCCGACAACGACGGGACGCGTCGGCACTGCCAGACGGCGCGGGTCCGGCAAGCGAAGGCCAGAAGGTGTACGTGAGGAACCTGCGGTTAAAGCTCCGTAAGCGTTGTACCGGCTCCAACCTGGTGGATCTGGGCCGGGATGCAGTACGCGGCCGCTCCAAGTCTGAGCGGCCGACTCCGAAGCCCGTCAAGACGGCGGGTGGGGAGACCGTGCCGAAGAACTGCGGCGTAGGCACGGTGAGGCTGCCGGGGCAGAGTAGGGCACCCATCCTGGCCGATCGGCACACAGGGAACGTGGGAACCATCCGAGACCGCCCACGCACCGGCCTTCCAGGCCGGGAGCGGGGGCAGGCCCGTCGCCGGCTGATGGTCTTGTGGTGGAGCGGAGGCCCCGTAGTAGTCGGAGCGCGCGAGAGGCGCGTACGTGGCGAAGGGGGCCAGCAAGTCAGCAGGGAGGATGCTGGAATGCCAGGAGGACGTTGGTGAATACCGACGAGCTGGAGGACGCCGCGTATGTGGCGGAGCGCCGGGTACTGAAGATCCAGTCCAAGCTGCACCGTTGGGCGGCGGATCCTCTCCGCCGATTTGATGATCTCTATAACCTCGTCTGTGACCCGGCCTTCCTGCTCACAGGGTGGATGCGGGTGCGGAGCAACAAGGGTGCGCGCACGGCCGGAGTGGACGGCGAGACTGCCCACTATGTTGAGGACGTGCGCGGGCTGGACAGCTTCCTTGCGGAGCTGAGAGCGGATTTGAAAGTCCGCACGTTCCAGCCCCTGCCGGTCCGACGACGTGGGATTCCCAAGGCGGGCGGCAAGGTCCGCTACCTGGGGATCAACACGATCCGGGACCGGGTCGTCCAGGCGTCCTTGAAGCTGGTCCTGGAGCCGATCTTTGAGGCGGATTTCCTCCCGTGTTCCTACGGGTTCCGTCCCAGGCGCCGGGCCCACGACGCGATTGCCGAGAGCCGCCATCTGGCCTCGCACTCCTATGAGTGGGTGGTTGAGGGCGACATCGAAGGCTGCTTCGACAACATCGGGCATGCTCCCGTTCTCGAACGGATGCGCGCCCGGATCGGAGACAGACGCGTTATGGCCCTGGTGAAGGCGTTCCTCAAGGCCGGGATCCTCACCGAGGAATCCGGGCTGAAGGAGTCCCGGGCCGGTGCCCCGCAAGGCGGGATCTTGTCGCCCGTGATCGCCAATATCGCACTGTCCGTGCTGGACGAGGCGATCGCGGCGGGACCGGGCGGACCGAACACCACCCCGGGCCGACGGGCCCACCGGCGTGCGATGGGGAAGCCCAACTACCGGATTTGTAGGTACGCGGACGACTTTCTCGTGCTCGTCGCCGGGACCCGCGAGGATGCCCAGCGCATCCGGCACTGGGTGGCCTCGGTACTCTCCCCGATGGGCCTGCGCCTCTCGTTGGAGAAGACGAAGATCACGCACATCGACGAGGGCCTGGACTTTCTCGGCTGGCGCCTCCAGCGTCACCGGAAGAAGGGCACCATCGACCGGTGCTACGTCTACACCTACCCGTCCAAGAAGGCCCTCGGGTCCGTCAAGGACAAGGTGCGAGACCTGTGCCGGATGGACATCAACCTGCCGCTGGAAGTCCTGTTGCACCGTCTGAACCGGGTGCTCAAGGGCTGGACCGCCTACTTCCGCTTCGGCATCTCGCACGCCACCTTCCATTACCTGCGTGCCTTCGTCTGGCAACGGGTCATCGGGTGGCTGCGTCGCAAGTACCGCCGGAGCAACTGGAAGGAACTGCGCCGCCGCAACTGCGACGGACGCTGGTGGCCCACCACGGATGAGGTGACCTTGTTCGACCCCGCGAAGGTGCGGACCATCCGCTACTCATACCGGGGCACGAAGATCCCCTCCCCATGGCCCAGCACGGCCTGAGAAACCAACGTCCAACCGGGGCTTGTGGAGCGCCCGTTGCTCGGGAACGGGCACGGCGGGTGCGGAGGGCGGTCCGGGGAAACGGGCTGGCCGCAAGGCCAGTACCGCGCCCCGGGCCGACCCTACTTGTTGGGGTTGAAGGGCACGATGTCCGAGGCCGAGCTGTATCTGATCAATCAGCGGATGCGCGCGGGGCGGGTGAACAAGGCCCGCCGGGGCGAGCTGGCGATCTCCCTGCCGATCGGGTATTTGCGGCGCCCGTCCGGCGAAGCCGTGCTCGATCCCGACGAACAGGTCCAGCACGTGGTGCGGCTGGTGTTCGCCAAGTTCGCCGAACTGGGCTCGATCCAGGGGGTGGTGCGGTTCCTGGTGGAGAACGGCATCGCGATGGGGGTGCGGCAGCGCTCCGGCCCGGACAAGGGCGAGATCGTGTGGAAGCGTCCGGCTCGGGCGACGGTCACCTGCATGCTCAACAGCCCGATCTACGCCGGCGTCTATGTCTACGGGCGGCGTCCGCTGGACCCGTCCGGTCCACGTGACGGCCGTGGTGGTGCCCGCAGGCGGACCGCCCGCCGGGAGGACTGTCTGGCATGGATCGAGGACGCGCTGCCCGCCTACATCACGCTGACCCAGTACGAGGCCAACCTTCAGCGGCTGAAGGCCAACCGCCCGTATGGAGACGTTCCCCGCTCGGTGCGTTACGGGCCGGCGTTGCTGGCCGGGCTGCTGCGCTGCGGCTGCTGCGGGCGGCGCATGAGCGTCGGCTACCACGTCGATGCCGGCAAGCCGCGCATCAGCTACAACTGCTTTGGCGCCCGCTCGGAGTGGGGCGGCCCGCACTGCCAGCACGTCGTCGGACGCTGCCTGGACCCCTTCGTCGCCGAACAGGTTCTTGCCGTCCTCGCACCGGACGCGGTCGAGGTCCACCTCCAGGCCGCGCAGCAGGCCCTGGCCGACCGCGCGGCCGTGGAGAAAGTCTGGCAGCAGCGCCTGGAGCGGGCTCAGCACGACGTGGACCGGGCACGACGCTCCTACCGCCTCGCCGAACCCGAGAACCGCCTGGTCACACGCCAACTCGAACGCGAATGGGAACACGCCCTGTCCGCCCGGCGCGACCTGGTCGAGGAATGGGAACGCTTCCAGCGCCGCACCCCCGAGCCGTTCACCCGCCAGGACCAGGATGACGTCCGGCAGGCCACCGCCGAGTTGCCACACCTGTGGCAGGCCCCCGGCGTCACCCACGCCGACCGCAAGGAAGTCGTCCGCGCGGTACTCGACGAGATCACCGTCACCGTCCGCGGGCACAGCGAACTGGTCGACCTCCAGCTCCACTGGGCGGGAGGCCGCACCACCACAGCCGTCGTGCGCCGCCCCATCCAGTACTTCGAGCACCTCAGCTACTACCCGGAGCTGGAGCGACGGGTCCTGGAACTCGCCGACGCCGGCCTGAGCAGCGTAAAGATCGCAGACCGGCTCAACCGAGACGGCTTCCGCTCGGCACGCGGCGACGATCCCATCCGCCGACGCGTCGTCGTGCAGATCCTTCAGCGCAACGGACGGCCCCTCCCGGCCCAGACCAAGCCACTGCCGGTGCACCCGGCCGAAGCACCCCGCGAGAACGAGTGGTGGCTCGCAGACCTCGCCGCCCACCTCGGCTGCACCACCGGAACCGTCCGCAAGTGGCTGGGCGACGGACACCTCACAGGCCGCCAGGAGACACGCCACCCACACCGCTGGATCCTCCGGGCCACACCCGACACGATCACCCAGCTCGAAGAACGCCTTGCCAAGGCACGAGGACGCACCACCCGCGTTCATCCCCGCTTCGCCGACGACCTCAGCGACGACACACCGGCGCAGCCTGCTTGACGCATCGAGAATCGTGAGCACCATGTCAGGGATGTGACGTTCGGGGAGGACGCCTCGCGGGTGCGGACCAGCAACGTACCCCGGGCGATGGCTTCCCTGCGGAACCTGGCCATCGGCGCGCTCCGCCTGGCCGGATGGGACAACATCGCCGAGGGCCTGCGCCATCACGGGCGGGACATGACCCGGCCCCCGGCCGCCCTCGGACTCACGTGATCGACGAGGCGGTAGGGCGGCTGCGGATGGCCGCATGATGGCGGCTGCCCGGTGATGTCGAGGAAGTCCGCGACGGGGCTGATGACTCTGTGGGCTTCGTAGGCCCCTGGGCGGCAAACGCCTCGGCGCTGAGATCCCGCCTGAATGCCGCGCTTAATCACCCCACTGGCGTATCAGCAGGCGCTGTTTGCACCTGAGACCACATAGCGTCCCATCGCAGTGGGGGCCATCTAGTTTCAGCGGAAGGTGGATCGTATGCGCCGAATACCGGCTCGTCATCCCGCTCCGTCAGCGGACACCACCGTGTCGCGCAAACCGGCGACACTCGCCAAACCCTCTGCCCGTCGAAGGGCCCGGGCTGGCCTGATGACCCTGACCATCGCCATCGCCATCGTGGCCCAAACCTCGCCCGTTGCTGCGGCACCGCACCTCGTTCCGGGCCCTATCGGTGGTGGGACAGCAGAGGCCACCGACACCACGCACACCGACGTGCTTCCTTGCACGCCGTGGGCTTTCATCGGCGTACGCGGCGTTGTCGGGCCTGTTCCTGATCTCGACGACCCGGACAACAAGTCGGTCCCCTTCATCAACGAAAACGTGCTGCCAGAACTGCGGGATGCCGTCGGTGACGGAGAGCTCAGCGTCGGTTGGGTGGACTACACCCCGTCAACGTTCCAGAAGGCGTTTCTGGACCCCAGGACGCGAACAGCGCTGGATGCAGCCAGGGCTGAAGCTGAGAGGGCTGAAGATGCGGGGGAACCGGAGAGTACGGAGGATGTGCTGCCCACGGGCCCCAATGCACTCCCGGCTGACCTCCAGAAAACCCAGGAGGAGGGCGTCGCAGAGGCCGTCAAGCAGATCCGGTTGCAGGCCACGGCCGAGGGATGCCAGAACCAGCGGTTCATCCTGGCGGGCTACTCCGAGGGGGCCTGGGTGCTGGGCGAAGCATTGAAGCAACTTGGTCCGCTCTACGACCGGATCGACGAGGTTCTGCTGTTCGGTGACCCCAGGTTCGACAGCAGGTCTCCCGCCGCGCGCAGGCCAGCTGGACAGGAAGGCCCTCGGAAGGCCCTTGGCATCGCAGCCCGGGCGCGGGCAAGCGATGAGCCATACCTGCCCGAGGCGTTGGAGGATCGTGCCCAGTCGTACTGCTACGGCGGCCCGGACCTAGTCGACCCCGTCTGCGCAACTCCAGGCGGTCGGCCCGGCCAGAAGGCATCCGCGCCGAGCGAACCCGTCACCAACGCGGACTGGGCAGATGCGCTGGAGACATGCAGGCCGACGAGTGTCGTCGCGCTCCCGGCTGCGTGGCTCAACTGCGGGCACAGGAAGTACACCGGTGTGTACGCCGTTCAGTACACCGACGAGTTCGCCTTCGAACTCGTAGACGGCACTCCGACCCGCCGACGGGTCAGCAGGTCGGAGAGCCGGACCGTAACGGTCAGCTCGACGAAGCAGGGCTGGCGCGACACCGGACTTTCCCTGGACAAGGACCAGACGGCAACCATCACCCACAACTCGGGGAACTGGACGGTTGACTCCCGCCTCCATGGCCGTGTCGGACCCCAGGGTTACTCCCCGGAGGATGACGCCGACATCGCCCCCGGGTGCAAATTCGACGACAGCGAACCGTACGGCGCGCTCCTGGGCGCTGTCGGTCCCTCCCCGGCCAGCCTCGGTACTCCCTCGGCGGTGACCTGGCACGATGGAGACGGCGAGTTCAAGGCCGAGAACGCCGGGAAGCTCTTCCTCCGCATCAACGATGAAGACCGCTGTCTTGAAGACAACGGCGGCCTCATCACAGTAAAGGTGACGATCACCAACAGGTGATGCCATCACCGGCGAGCCGCGTACCGCAGCGCGCTCACCAGCGTGCGGTGGTGGCCAACCACCATCGCACGCTGGGCACATGGATCAGCGGACGCCAGGACTGCTGCAGTAAATGCCGGATTTACTGCGGCAGTGCCGATACGGTCTCCTCGGCACCCCACCCATGGCCTCGCGTGTTCGATCGAGCATGATCACGGGCGGCTGGGGTGAGGTGTACGCATTTACTGCGGCAGAGTCGGAGGGGCGGATAGGTGACGATCGAACGGGCGGCCGTGCCGGAGAACGGGGGCGCGTTGCGGGTGCCGCACGCCCGGGTCGTGCCGCTGTCCGCCCCGCCGCCGTCGTACGCTGCGGCGGTCGAGCGGTACCTCACCGGGGCAGGCATCACGAGGTCCTCCGCACGGATCTACCGGATCTCGCTCACCACCTGGGGGTGGATGCTGCACGGCGAGCCAGCACCGACCGGACCGGCCCGCCGCGGCGCGAAGCCCGCGCCGTTCGCACTGGCCGCCGTCGACGACCCGAACCTGCCACCGGTGTTGGCGGAACTCGCCGCTGCGCGGGCGGACGAGCTGGACGCCGACACCGTCAACCGCGAACTGTCCATCGCGCGGAAGGCGATCGGCTGGTGGCAGACCCAGGGGTGGATAGAGGCCGACCCCACGATCGGGATCGAGCGCCGCCCGGCCCCGCCGGACCGTACGAAAGCACTGTCCAAGCCGCAGATCACCGCCTTGTGGCAACTGGACGTGGCTGTACGGGAGAAGACGTTCTGGAAGCTCCTCTACGAGAGCGCGGCCAGAGCAGACGAGATCCTGTGCCTGAACATCGAGGAGCTGTTCCCCGCCGACAAGCGCGGCCGCGTCGTCTCCAAGGGCGGCGCGGTTGAGTGGATTCACTGGCAGTCCGGCACCGCCCAGCTCCTGCCCCGCCTCATCGCCGGCCGCACGCACGGCCCGCTCTTCCTCACCGACCGCAAAGCCCCAGCCCGCACCCCGAACCTGGACATCTGCCCGGTCACCGGCCGGGCAAGACTGTCCTACCGCCGTGCCGAAGAGATCTTCGAGGAGAGCACCCGGCTGCTGGCCAACCCCCTCGCCAGCCCCGAGGAATCCGACGACCTGGACGGCTGGACACTCCACCGGCTCCGCCACAGTGCTCTGACACACGACGCTGAGGACGGCACATCCACTCCGATGCTGCTGGCACGCTCCCGGCACGCCTCCGTCCGCTCTCTGGAGCGGTACGCCCGCCCCGGCGTCGACGCAGTCGCCCAGCACGTCGCCGAGCGCGACCCGGCGGCCCGCCGCCGACGGTGAACCCCACCACCAACCGGCGGGTTACTTGTCATCTGGTGCCTGAGTAACACGGAGGCGATTAGGCTCTGTCCAGCAGAACCTCATGAGCCGCTCCGGAGGGTGCCAAGAGTGAGTGAGAGTGCCCGGCCGCAGCCACACGGCGGAGACGGCGGCCGACTGCCGACACAGATGTGGCGGCCGGAGAAGCGGCGCGCCTTCCTCGGCAGGTTCGCCCCGGCCTTCTATGACGAGGCGAACCCCCATCAGGTGGACGGGCACGACCGCCCCAACGTGGTGCTGGAGAACGCCGTCGGGCTCATGCTGTGCTACGACGAGCTGTGGTTCCTCAGCCGCGACCTGTGCCCTGCGGACATGCAGGAACTGGACTTCGTCCGGTTCGTGTCCGACGACGCGGAGCTGTCGAAGACCGCTCGTGAGGTGTTCCGCGCGCGCCAGGAGGACCTGCGCCGCGAGTTCGCGGAGTGGAGTGATGACACGCGCCGACCACACCTGCGGGAGGCAGCGATAGCCGGGGACCTCGGCAGGTTCTCTGACTGGGAGGCATCCCGGAATCGGCAAGGAGACGCGCAGTACCGAGGGCAGTCGCAACGCCATCGGTATCTGCGGGATCACCTGACGGCGGCCATGAACCGCGCTGGATACACCACGTCACTGCGGCCCCGCATCGATTACGACGCGATCGCACAGCACGTACAGGCACCCGGCGACCAGCTTTCGACAGCGGCACAAACCCTGCTCAAGAGTCGGGAACTGGCAGACCTCGACCAGATCGCCGAGTGGTCCGTTACCGACGCCCTTCATCTCGGCCCCATGGACTGCATCGTCAACACTGGCTCAGCGATCTTGCTGGCTCCTCAGGAGGACGACCCGGACGACGACGTGCAGTTCGAGACGCACAAGATCGAGGCCATCGAGAAGATCCTCCACCTGCGCAGCACGGACACTCTCACCCCGCGCGGCGTCTATGACGACTGCATCGCCGACCTCCGCAAGGACCAGCGGGTCAAGGACCTGCGGCAGTTTCTGGCGGGCCGCCCGTCCCCGGACGGCTCGGCCGCCACGCTGGCCGCAGAAGTCGAGAGGGTCATCGACGCCCACCAGCGCGAGGCGCTCCGGCGGATGCACCGGCCGGCGAAACTGCGGACCGTCGCGAGCATGGCTCTGGGAGCAGTCAACCAGGTGTTCCCGGGGCTCGGATTGCTCGGCGCCATGGTGAACGCCGACCGGATCATCTCGGACTTCAAGTTCAAAGGGGACAGCCGATGGGCGGCGTTCGTCGTCGACGCCCGTTCCCGGCAGAACCCCGGGCAGGAAGACAGGATCTGACGGCGACGCTGACATGATTAGCGACGAACTGAAAGGCGGAGTCCGGATGAGTGGTGCGTTGCTCGCTGCGGCCGAGACCGATCCCTGGGCATCCGGCTGGGACATGCTCGTCGCCCTCGGCACACTCGGCCTGGCCGTGGGGACCGTACTCCTCGCCGCCTTCACGTTCGCGCTCGCCCTCCGAACACACGCTCTCGCACGCGACAGCGAGGCAACCCTGCGCAGTCAGTGGCGGCCGGTCCTGGTACCGGCCGCCCACAAGCCGGAGGAGGGAGTCATGACCACCCCGCAGATCAGGCCCCTGACGTACAACCCGAACGAGCAGATCCTGACTGTACGCATCCACAACGCAGGGACCGGCCCGGCTCTGTACGTGCGCGCACACCTGGAGCGCCCCGATCAGCCGGGCGGCATCAGCCCGCGCAACTGGTCGCGGGCGGCCCTCGCCCCTGGCGAAGCAGCAGACCTCGTGTTCGAGAACGCATCCTTCGCTCAGCGCGCCCAACTCCTCCTCGATTACCGGGACCTGGCCGGTCACCAGTACGGCACGGCGTGCACGATCGAACGGGTCAACCTTGAACCGCGCATGTATGACGTCCTGGTCGAGGACCACTCGGTGACCACGCTGGGCGACGCGGTGTACCCGCAAGAAGGTCTGCGGGACGCCAGGCTCCTGGCCTCGGCTGGACGCAGCCGGATGTAGTTGGCTCAGGGACCCAATTTAGCGGGTACCGGCGGCAATAATCAGCGCGACTACCTCTGCCAGCAGCAGAAAAGCCCCGATTTTAAGGTACCTAGACCGTTGGGTCAAGGCGTTCTCATTGCTGTGCTCTCCCTCAATGAGAATCTCTACGGCTTCCTCGTATATAGCATCTTCGCTGTGCCCTAGGCGGCGCAGTCTCATGATGTCGACGGCGTCAGGAGCGGAGTACCATGCCTGAACGGGCCATAGCACGGCTGCGGAAGCAACGCCGACTCCGACCAGCGTCCCAAGCAATACCCATGGAGCCCAGGAAGGCAATGGGTTGACGGAGGAAAATCCGATACCTGTGGAGAGCGTCGCAAGTAGGGCAGCGACCGAGAACATAGCGGTAGCGCGATTCCTGAAGCCGGTCAGGTTGTCAGTTTGTGCCGTGAGTTGTGTGCACAGGGCCTGGTATGCAAGGCCCAGTCTCGGGTCTGGCATTTCGTCTCCTGTGCTGAGGGAAAGGCTAATGCCTTTCTACCGGGACGTGAGTACCAGCCACGAGGCCCTCAAGGTGGTCTCCAGGGAACGTGACTCTCCGTGCCTGCGTTCGATAGGTTGCTTTGCTGGCCGCGGGAAATACCCCATGGAGTGATTTCGGTAGTTCGACTTCATGCCGCCGATAAACTTCCCTTACCCGCGTCGAAGAAACGACTATGCTGCCGCCATATCTAAGGGCGGAGTTGCCAAGCTTCTCGATCTCCACCTTTGCTTTGATCTCGTTTCCGCTGAGAGTTGCGGTAGCGGTTGGTACAATCCCGTAACCGGCCGATCCTGGAAGTTTCACCTTGACCAGTATGGCGATCGAATTTGCCACGTCACGATAGAGGTCAACCACCTCTCCGGCGTAATTTCCATTGAGGTCGACGACTCTCGCCCCAATTAGAGTGTCCGCCGCCATATTGGGGCCATTTCCGCTTCTTCCTCCCCTATGAAACCGAGGCCATCTTGCCATTTCAGCCTCCCGGTCGTCGGTAGAGAGTCACGTCCATAAGGGTGCGTATGGGTAAGCCCTATTCCATAGCAGCACACTCATCCGATTGGTGCATCTGGGGGGATTTGTTGCCTACTGGACCATTCACGTCAACGTACAGTGGGCGCTCTAACTAACCCGCCGACCGCCCGGTCACCCTGGGGCCGCAACCGTCTCGCCCTCGGGAGTGCGCGGCCCGCCACGCCTCCGTCCGCTCCCTGGAGCGGTACGCCCGCCCCGGCGTCGACACTGTCGCCCGGCACGTCGGCGAACGCGACCCCGCCTCCCGCCGACGAAGCTGACGCGTTCAGACACTGCCACGGCACGTTTCCGGCGTATTCCGGTTGGACCCCTACTACTTCTACCTCTGGCGCGACGAGGGCACCGACCAGGACGTTCACGACCTGCTGCGCTGGCAGCTGCGGGAGAAGCGAAAGCGTTTAGCCGACCCGAGCCTGGTGGTCCTGGACACGCAGAGCATCCACGCTTCCGTCGGGGTCCCGGCCACGACGACGGGCCGGGATGCCGCGAAAAGGGTGCCGGGCAGGAAGAGATGCCTGGCCGTGGACGTGCTGGGCCTCGTCATCGACTGCGTCGTCCTGCCCGCCTCCGCACACGAGAACACCGCCGGCATCGCCCTGCTGGACCATGTCGCCGGGCAGTGCGACACGGTGAAGAAGGCCCTGGTCGACCAGGGCTTCAAGAAGAAGGTCGTCGAGCACGGCAGACACGTGGGCATCGACGTCGAGATCGTCGAGCGCAACCCGGACGACAAGGGCTTCGTTCCGCAGGCCAAGCGGTGGATCGTGGAGCAGACGAACGGGATCCTGATGTTCTACCGCCGTCTCGTACGCGACTACGAACACCGGCCCGCCTCCTCCCGCTCCCGCGTCCTGTGGGCGATGACCTCCGTCATGAGCCGCCGCCTCACCCGAGCCACCACCGCCGCCTGGAGGACCGCATGAGCGAGAACCCCCAGGTCAAAGCCATCCTGGAACACATCGAGACCCGCGAGCGTGAACTGGCTGACCAGGCCGGGCAGTTCCGGGCCCGCATCGAGGAACTCACCCGGCAACTCGGCGAACTCGACGCGGAGAGCTAGAACCTGCGCATCACCCGCAAGACCCTCCTCGCCCTCCCGCTGCCCTCACCCGCCACCGGTCCGGACCGCCCCGACATCCCGGACCACCCCGCCTACCGGCAGATCCTCACCGCCCTGGCCGACGCGGGCCGGCCGATGCGCGCCCGCGACCTCTGCCAGGCCCTCGACCTGCCGATCCTCCCGAAGAACACCGAAGGCATCCGCTCCAAACTGAAACGCCTGGTCAGCCGGGGCATCCTCATCGAACCCGAACCCGGCCTGTTCGCCCGCCCCGACGCCTGAGGGCCACCCCCCACCCGCGACCAGGGATCCTTCCCCAACCTCAACCACGAAACGGACAAGTGCCCACATCCCGCACTCTCAGGACGCCCTCCTGCCCACCGGCAGTGGCAGCGGCACCCCCGAGGACGCCCTCGACACCGCCTGCCACCTTCACCTCACCGGCCTCGGCACCT